>JAJRRS010000080.1 GCA_024279275.1 Planctomycetota bacterium
AATGAACCCAAACGACGAACAGCAGGTCCTCGAGCAGGCCGACGCATTTAGAAAAGACTACCACGCCGTCCGCGAGCAGATCGGCCACTGGATCGTCGGCCACGGCGAAATCATCGACGGCGTACTCACCTGCCTCTTCGTCGGCGGACACGCACTCCTCGAAGGCGTCCCGGGCCTCGGTAAAACCCTCTTGATCCGCAGCCTCAGCCAGGCCCTCTCGCTGGACTTTAGCCGTATCCAATTCACCCCCGACCTTATGCCCGCCGACATCACCGGCACAACCATCGTCGTCGAAGCCCGCAACGAAGACGGCACCACCTCCCGCGTATTCAAGTTCCAACGCGGACCGATCTTCGCGCAAATCATCCTCGCCGACGAAGTCAACCGCGCCACACCCAAAACCCAGTCCGCCATGCTCGAAGCCATGCAGGAAAAATCCGTCACCGTCGCAGGCGACACCTACGAACTGCAAAAACCCTTCTTTGTCATGGCCACCCAGAACCCCATCGAACAGGAAGGCACCTACCCGCTACCCGAGGCCCAACTCGACCGCTTCATGCTCAAACTCGACGTCGGCTACTCCACCCGCGAAGAACTCCACGAGATCGCCAACCGCACAACACGCGCCGAACAACCCACGATCACCCCCGTCCTCGACGCGCAAAAAATCATCGGTTACCAACAACTCATCCGCCGGGTCATCATCGCCCCACACGTCCAGGACTACGCCATCCGCTGCGTACTCTCGACCCACCCCGAGGGCGAGTTCGCCTCGAAATTATCCAAACAGTTCCTTCGCTTCGGCGGCAGCCCCCGCGCGGTCCAGGCACTCGTCCTAGGCGGCAAAGTCCGCGCCATGCTCGACGGCCGAGCGCACGTCTCCATCGACGACATCAAATCCCTCCTCCTCCCCGCCCTGCGCCACCGCGTACTACTGAACTTCGAGGGCCAGGCCGAAGGCATCACCCCCGACATGGTCCTCAACGACATCGCCGACAATCTCCCCGTTGATGCCGAAGGCGTCCCAGCCTGATCGAACTTCTAACAAGCAGGAATCCGCCATGAAAAACACGATGAAACTCTCCTTGTTACTGTCCGTGACGTTGTTCTGCTTAACGGCAACGGCGCAGCCCGTAGAGATTCTTGAAGACAGCAATGACATCTTCGCCCCGCTCTACAGCAGCTCAGCCGCGCAAGCGGTGCAGACACTTCAAGCCAAAGTAGACGCCGATGGCCAGGCCGAAGATCGCTTCGCCCTGGGTATCGCACAGACCTGCGCAGCCATCGAACGGCTGACCGCGTCTCTCAACCGCTACGGCCTGAACCCAAAGACAACCGAGGGGCTGCGCATGCTCGGGATGCCCACCGTCGCCATGGATAATCCCGCAGAGGAAGCGATCGACGCCGGCAAGTTCCGCGAGGTACTGGACCAGTTCTACCAGGACCTCTCCCAGGCTCAGCAGACACTGGAGACCGTTGAGCCTGATGGCGACTTAAAAGTTGTGCTCGATATCACACGGGTCCGTCTGGACTACAACGGCGACGGCGAGGCGGGGCAGGACGAAGCGATTGGCCGATTAATACAACGGCTTCGGATGCAGCAGCCACGCCGCGTAGTCGTGGGCGATGACGTAGAGCCCATGCCCACAGAAGTTGATCCCTTCCCCATCGCCCTCGACGCTGGCGATGTCTACTGGCTTCGCGGTTACTGCCACCTGCTGATGGGTACAGCCGACTTCATCCTCGCACACGACACCGATGAGATATTCAATCACACCGCCCACCTGTTCTTTGCCCGCGTGGACACGCCCTACACCTTCCTTGCCGAAACGCCGATGGGCGGCATGTTCGACACCGGGATGATTAGCGACATCATCGCGTTCATCCACCTCATCCGACTGGACGTGAGCGATCCACAACGGATGCTCGCATCACGAGATCACCTGCTGCAGGTTTCAGCCCTCTCGCGAAATAGTTGGGAATCAATCCTGGCCGAGACCGACAACGACCGGGAGTGGATA
Organism: Planctomycetota bacterium; assembly: GCA_024279275.1. Classification (GTDB taxonomy): domain Bacteria; phylum Planctomycetota; class Phycisphaerae; order Phycisphaerales; family Phycisphaeraceae; genus JAJRRS01. The sequence continues at coordinate 2,022 of JAJRRS010000080.1, forward strand.
CCGTCAACCACGCAGACATCCGTGCTGGGCGCATCGCTCGTGGTGGATCAGGATCGGCTGGACAACTGGATGAGTTTCCTCGATGAATACGACGCCATCCTCGCCGGCGACAAGCTGCTCCCCTTCTGGCGGGGCCAACCAAGCAAAATCATGGGTGTCAACGTCGCCAAAATCTTTGAGCAGCCCCAGACGTTTGACCTGGTCCTGTGGGTGCAGGGTTCCGCAGCCAAACCCTACCTGCAAGTGGGCGAGCTGACCACCCCGCAGTTCTGGCGCCAACTGACACGCGCCTTCCGCGGCGACTTCCTCAGCTTTGCAGTGATCGTAAACTAAAGAACCCCTTATGGCTGAAACCATCGCCCAGGCCGACAAGCTGCTCACCGCAGAATTCATGCACCAGCTCGACAAGCTGGACGTGATGTCGCGCAAGATGCTGCGCGGCAAGACTCAGGGCGAACGACGCAGCAAGAAGAAAGGCCAGAGCGTTGAGTTCGCCGACTACCGCAGCTACGTCGTCGGCGACGACCTCCGCCATATCGACTGGAACCTCTACGCCCGCCTGGACAAACTCTTCCTACGACTCTTCATGGAAGAGGAAGACCTGTCCGTCAGCATCGTCCTGGACATCACCAAGAGCATGGACTTCGGCGAGCCCAACAAGCTGCTCTACGCCAAGCGCGTCGCCGCCGCACTGGGTTACATCGGGCTGACGCATTACAACCGGGTCAACCTTTATACATTCGCCGACACCATCACCGATATGGCCTTGGGGATGCGTGGCCGACGACCGATCCCCCGCATGCTCAAGTTTCTCGAAGGACAACAAGCCATCGAGGGTGAACACGTCAGCGGCAACCTCGCCAGCGTCTGTAAGCGCCTCGCCATGATCCAACGCCAGCCCGGAGTCATCATCTTGTTAAGCGATTTCTTCGACAAGGGCGACATGGCCGACGCCCTGCGCTACCTCGGCGGCGACAAGCACGACGTCTACACAATCCAACTCCTCGCCCCACAGGAAGTCGACCCCGCCAAGGGGAATATCCTCGGCGACCTGCGCCTCCGCGACATCGAAGACGGCGACATCGCCGAAGTCTCCGTCAGCCCCGCGCTACTCCGCCGATACAAAGCCAACCTCCAGGCCTACTGCCACCACGTCCGCGAACAGTGCCTCAAGCGCGGCGTCGCCTACATGATCAGCGAAACCGACGTCCCCTTCGAGACGCTGGTGTTGAAGTACCTGAGACAACGGGGATTGCTGGGATAGGAGTTGTAACAGGGATGAACACAGATGAACACGGATAAGAAAGGGCCGGGGAATGGCAAATAAATATCATGATCTGACGGAGATCATTATTGGTTGTGCGTACCGGGTCAGCAATACACTGGGTTGTGGCTTTCTCGAGAAGGTTTACGAGAATGCACTGGTTTATGAATTGAATGAGCAGAGCCTCGGAGTCGAGCAGCAGCAATCCATTGAAGTGAATTATGCTGGAATGATTGTGGGTCACTACGTTGCTGACCTGGTCGTGGAAAGAAAGGTAATCATTGAGATGAAGGCTGTAACGGCACTGAATGAAATCCATGCCGCACAAACACTCAATTACCTCAAGGCAACTGGATTGCCAGTTGCCCTGTTACTCAATTTCGGAAAACCCAAAATAGAAATCAGACGATTTCTCAACAAGTTCTGACTCTTATCTGTGTTCATCTGTGTTCATCCCTGTTTCACTATCCTGATTTAATCTACCATGGGCTTCCTCTCACCTATCACCGCACTCATCGCCGCCGGGATCGCCATCCCGCTGCTGGTGTCGTTATATTTCCTGAAGCTGCGCCGCCGGCAGGTGATGATCTCCTCGACGCTGTTGTGGAAGAAGGCGATCCAGGACATGCAGGTGAACTCGCCTTTCCAACGGCTGCGAAAAAGCCTGCTGCTGTTGCTGCAGTTGTTGATCCTCGGCGCGTTGTTGTTCGCCATGGCTCGGCCCACACTGGAAACGGTCGCCAGCCCCGGGCAACGGGTCGTGATCGTGATCGACCACTCAGCCTCCATGAACGCAACTGACATCTCGCCCACCCGGCTTGATGAGGCGAAGGAAGCCGCGATCGAGTTGATCGATAATCTTAACGCGGTCGGTGAGTCAGATGGTTCGAGTGAAGCAGCAGGCGGCGCGATGGTCGTGAGCTTTGCCCAGGGCGCACGGGTACGCCAAAGCCTCAGCAACGACCCCGCCAAGCTCCGCGACGCCGTGCGCCGGATCGAGCCGACGGACCAGGTCAGCCAGCTAGGCCCGGCCCTGAATCTGATCGAGCCTTATATTCAAGCAATCTCCGATGACGAGTCAGATAAATTGGTTGTCTACATCATCAGTGACGGCCGGGTGCTCGGCGGCGGGCAAACCATGTCCTTAGCCGGTGCCGAGTTACGTTACATCCCCATCGGCGGCGGCCCCGGCGGCATGGCCGGCGCAGCCGACCCCGACAACCTCGGCATCATCTCGTTCAGTGCCCGACGCGATTTTGATAAGCCCGAGATCGTCCAGGTCTTCGCCCGTGTCGCCAACTTCGGCAGCAAATCCGTCAGCGCCAACCTGACCCTGACCCTCGACGGCCAAGTCTCTCGCGTCCAGCCGATCAAGCTACAGCCCGCACCCCCGCGCACCGATTCGGCCACACCTTCAACTTCCACCAACCACATCGCCTCCGTCCAGTTCGACTTCGTCTTGCCCGGCTCCGCGCTGGTGCAACTCTCCCACGACTACGACGACCAACTCACAAGCGACAACACCGTCCGCCTCACACTCGCCCCGGCGCGTCGGCTGCGCGTGTTGCTGGTCACACGCGGCAACACTTTTCTTGCCAAAGGCATCCAGAGCGCTGGCGTGCGCCAACTCTCCTTTATGACCCCCGAAAAATTCGAGGACCAGGACCCGGTCTCGCTTCGCCGTGGCGGATGGGACGCCGCCGGTGCATCCGGGCTTGCCGGCGAAGGCTTCGATGTCATCGTCTTCGACGCCTACAGCCCAACCACCACACCCAAAGTCGATAGCCTCTACTTCGCCTCAGCCCCACCGATCCAAGCGATCAAGCGCATCCCGTCAAACGAAGACGACCCCGCATCACAACGCATCCTGACCTGGGAGCGCGACCACCCGCTGTTGCGCTATGTCGTGCTGGACGATGTGATCCTGTCGCAACCCGGCCGGCTTGTCGTGTCCTCACAAGCCACCGTGATGGCCACCGGCCAGTCAGGCCCGATCATGGCTGAGGTCGTGCAGGACGGCGTCCGCCATGTGGTCGCTTCCTTCGATATCCTTAAAAGTAACTGGCCTATCAAGGTCAGCTTCCCCGTATTCCTAGGCAATACCGTGCAGACGCTGGGCCTCGGTGGCTTGGCCGATGACGCCGGCATCGCTTACCGCACCGGTGAGATCGCCACGATCCCCATGGATACCGCCGGCTCACTGACCTACACCGGCCCGGTCCCGCTGAGTGTCATACGCACACAAGGCACAGCCGTCCTCCCCGTATTCACCCGAGTGGGTTTATATAACGCCGACAAAAAAATAAACCCGCCCTTCGACCGACTCGGCGTAAACCTCCTGGCACCCGAGGAAAGCGATATCCGCACCGCCGACATCTTAAACGTCAGCTCCGTCGCCGCCGGCACCACCGCAAAAACCTCCACCTTCCGCAGAGAAGTCTGGCGCTGGTTTATCTGGGCCGCCCTGGCAGTGATGCTGATCGAATGGCTTATCTACACCCGCCGGATGCACCTCTAGCGGGTTTCCCGATCAATCATCGCACATCACAAAATAACCGTGTCCATTGGGCATGGGATTCACCGGCGCTGTGTTGTGGTTTGGGTTGCTACGAACCGCAGGGGTTTTTATTAAACTCGCCCACCAGATCCAACTGGACCTTGTTAACGGTGAACCCGATGCGATCCTGCAGTTCGTCGATCAGCTCTTGGGGGATATGTTCGAGGATGCGTTTGCCCAGGTCGTGCGGCGCATCAACGATGTGCCCGGTCTTTCGGCAACGCAGGTGCAGGTGGTCATCGCCCCCAGCATCGTACCGCGTCGATCCATTGCCCCCGCAGCCGGCGATCTTGTACGCCAGCCCCGCACCACAGAACGCTTCGAGCGTGTTATATACCGTCGCCAGGCTCATCCCGTCGTCCAGCTTCTTGACCATCTGGAACAACTCATCCGCCGTGGGATGGCAACAACTGTTGGATAGCGCGTTGTAAATTGCCCGCCGCTGCCGGGTGCAGCGTAGCCCGTGCTCGCAGAATGTATGTTGTAAATCATCCGACATGGTCTTTGACCGATCCGCTGGCTGGCTCGGTTTGCGAAGGCAACCAAAGCCAAAAATCACACCCCGTCGGCCACCGAGCCACCACACAACCGTAGAACAATACGGCCTAAACCCCCCGGGGTCCAGTAGATTCCTCAGATTATCCCCGATCTGGGTTTACGCCACCTCCTAGGAGCGTACACTACCCGCCTATGGCCAAGAAAAAAGCCAAATCGGGTAGCACCAAGGGCAATCTCAGGGGGAAATCTGGAGATAAAACCGGGGAAGGCTCCGGGGGCGGGGGGATCACCTACGCCCAATCCGGCGTCGATATCGAGGCCGGCGACCGCACCGTCGACCTGATCAAGGGCCACCTCAAACGCACCTACAGCCCAAGAGTCCTGGGCAAACACGGCGCCTTCGCCGGCTGCTTCCGCCTGGACTACAACGAACGCCTCTTCAAACGCAACTATAAAGACCCGGTCCTCGTCGCTTGCACCGACGGCGTGGGCACCAAGGTCATGCTCGCCGTCCAGATGGGCGTCCACGACACCATCGGCCAGGACTGCGTCGCCATGAACGTCAACGACATGATCGTCCAAGGCGCAGAGCCGCTGTTCTTCCTGGACTACGTCGGCGTACACAAGGTCATCCCCGAACACATGGAGCAGATCGTCAAGGGCGTCGCCGACGGCTGCCAACTTGCCGGCTGCGCACTGATCGGCGGCGAAACCGCGGAGATGCCGGACGTCTATAAGAAGGGTGACTACGACCTCGCCGGATTCGCCGTAGGCGTCTGCGAACTCAAGCGCGTCATCGACGGCCAGCGTGTCGAAAAAGGCGACATCATCCTCGCCCTCACCTCCAGCGGCATCCACTCCAACGGCTACTCCCTGGTCCGCGCCGTCATCAAACAAGCCAAACTCAACCTGGACAAAACCTACCCCGAACTCGACGACCGCGCGGATTCCCTCACGGACCGCCCCCTTGGTATGCACCTGTTAGAACCCACTCGCATCTACGCCAAGCAAATCGTCTCACTGTTACGTTCTTATAAGGTCAAAAAACCCATCAGCGGTATGGCCCATATCACCGGCGGCGGCCTGCCCGGCAACGTCAACCGCGCCCTGCACAACGCCGTCAACGCAAAGATCAACCTCAAAGCATGGCCCGTCCCACCGCTCTTTAAGTTCCTCCAGAAGCAAGGCAACATCGCAGACGAAGAGATGCTCAAGGTCTTCAACATGGGCGTGGGTTACACCTTGATCGTCCGTCCCCATTTCGCCGATGCCGTCATGGATAAACTCCAAAAACTCGGCGAACACCCCTTCGTTCTGGGCAAGATCACCGCTGGCACCGGCAAAGTGACACTGGGTTGAACCAGGCACATCCCCGAAAAACCTATAATCAGCAGTAGGCTCTTGTGTATGCCCCACACTCGGGTTTATACTGTCTGTGGAGATTGTGCTCTTATTTCAAGGGCACCACAGAACAGGCCGCGCCCGCCTGTGGCCGGGGAGAAAGATCATGTTTATTCGAACGTCCGTTATTACGCTTGTGTTGCTATGCGCCATCTCGCAATCCCGCGCCGCAGTCAGTATCGAATGGGTGCCGGTGGATAACTCATCGGCTCTAACGGGATATCAAACATTCGATCTATTCGCCACCACAGAGGTTGGCTGGGCTTGGAGTGCACTCTTATTCCCTTTGGACAGCGGAACATTCTTTCAGCACCCGCTGGGTAGCACCTCGATGCCTCACCCACTGGTCATTGCCTCTGTCCCCGAGCTTGAGTTTGATACCTATTTGAGTGCCGGTGACTCATCGCTGAGGGTTCTCGGGGCGGCCGGTGATGTGGGGGGCGATGCCTTCCAATTTGATGAGGTCGAGTTGGACATCGCTTGGGGCGCGATACCCATTCCGGACCCCTTGCCTACGGGGCGTCAGTACTTAGCTCGCCTGACCTTCAGTGACGGTGCGACCGGCACATGGAATTTGGCTGTTGCCGGAAACGGATCTGGATTCAGTGTGTTCTCCGGCACCATCGCCGACATCGTCCCCGAGCCGGGTAGTTTGCTCTTGCTGACAATGGGTGCCGCCGTGTGTTTGAAACCGACTCGTCTCAGGCAAACCCGGCGCTGAGGGGGCATCAAAGCTAAGAAACTACTTGGCAGCCCTCAGGTTACGTGGTTCCCACAGCCCCCATCGTCTCGGAGGTGGGTTGTGAAAAATCCCCATCCGCACGAATCGGTCCAGCCGTTAGCTGGAAATAACACATTTGTTTATCGCTAAATAACTGTTGTTTAATGAGATATAAATACATCAGGCTTCCAAGAACACATCCCACACCTCTGGCAAGCCCCTTGTAACTCCTGAATCGACTAGCCCACTGCCGGGCCGGATGGAAAAGGAGATTAGTAACCATGGACGAAAAAGCATTCCAAGCCAAGCTGACCGAACTCATGGGCGAGATTTCGACCCTCCCCAAAACCGAACGCGAGAAGATGGAAAAGGTGGCTGAAAAGACCAAAGAGCGTCATCAGAAGCTCAAGAAAACCGTCGGCGACCTCCAGGAATCGCTGGATTACCTGCGATTATCCATCAAGTACATGGTCTTTGACCTCGAAGCCACCCGCCGGGAAAACCGCTACCTCCGCAAAATGCTCGAGGAAGATACCTCCAACTAAAACACATTAGAGGCTACCGCTGATCGGCCAGGCACCCGATCCAAACACAACACAAGACCCGACCCCAGGAAACTCTCTGGTACACAAACCAGACCCTTGCTCAACGGACGCCCCTCAACCAGGGCGTCCGTTTTTTTATGTTTCACCCACAGCAATCGGCTACCGCGTCTCCCCCCGGATATTCTCCAAGATCCCAACTCCCATCGCCACGCCCAACCCGCTATCATGTGCCCTTCTATAACCCGCACCACGCTGAAAGTGAGATTCACGGATGAACGCTTACGACCTCCCAAACACACCCGACCAGCCCGCCATCCCCGGCCTCCCCGCCGCACTCTCCGCCATGGCTCAGACCAGCCACTACCCAAGCCCACAACTCGCCTCGCCCATGCAACGCTACCGCGAGATGACCATCGACGAGATGCTCCTGGAAAACAGGGTCATCTTCCTTGTCGGTGAGATCAACCACGTCTCCGCCACCGGCGTCATCATGCGCCTGCTCCACCTGGAAAATACCAAACGCGAAGTCGATATCAGCCTCTACATCAACTCCCCCGGCGGGGCGGTTGATGACACACTCGCCATCTACGACACCATGCACCACATCAGCTCCGAGGTCTCCACCGTCTGTATCGGCAAGGCCATGAGCGGTGGTGCCCTGATCCTGGCTGCCGGTCAAAAAGACAAACGCTTCTGCCTCCCTCACTCCAAGGTCATGATCCACCAGCCCTACGGCGGAGTCTACGGCCAGACCACCGATGTCATCATCCAGGCAGAAGAAATACTCAAAACCAAGCATCAGCTCAACGAGATCCTCGCCAAGCACACCGGCCAGGACATCAAGCAGATCGAAGAAGACTCCGAACGCGACAAGTTCTTCAGCGCCCAGGAAGCCAAGGACTACGGCCTGGTCGACGACGTCGTCATCAAAACTCAAGAACCCAAAAAATAACACCCACCCATAAAGCCGGCGATGTCATCGCCGGTCCCCCCGGTGTTGCCGGTTCATTTTTCCGTGTTCAACGAACAGTTCAAATGTAATCGTAACTTGTGGCCTTGCCGTTTAGCGATTTTTAACCACACGCATACCACTTAGGTTTTCCGTTTCCCGTTTAGCGGCGGATCGTAGATCCGCGTGTTGACCCAACGGGTCAAATCCATCATGGATCATATGCGCGGCGTCCAGAAATCAGATAATCTCATCGCCGACCACCACAACAACCCCGCCTTTACCCCGTAATCAGGAATCGGTGCTTGGCAGACTGGGTAAGATACCCCGGCCGCTTTTACCCCACATTCCCACCACGCCCGTCCCATCGGTTTCAGCGGGGTTCTCAGCCTCTGATTCATCAGAATTATTGGCGATATGCCCCTGTATCTATTGCATTTACCGACAACTAGTGGTAATTTTGTACATTGATCTATCACCCATCCGTGGGATGAGATCGGGGCGGGCCATCTCTATTTCTTGATAGTAGGATTCCTCTGCCTTGGTCATCATCAACAGCCATGCGATCTTTGCATGGAGAGGAGTTATTAAAATGACACGCCACGCCTTCACACGCACCGCCTCGCTGTTCTTATTAGCAGCGATCCTCACCACCACCGCGCAGGCCCAGGTCTTCTACACCTTCACCTCCGGCCCCGGCGGCGACGGGTTTGCCTGGCCCGCTTCACCCACCGGCATCATCGATAGCGACTTCTTTGACACACCCGACGGCGTCTTCATCGATAACCAGACCGGCAACAACGTCTTCTTCGACAGCCAGTACCAGGTCGCCGGCAACGGCTCTCGCATCTCTGGCGATGCACTCTGGGGCAACCCCCTTGACCTGAACTCCGACACCCTCAGCTTCGACTTCAACGGATTAGGTTTTGGAGGAGTTCAGACACTCGACTTCGACTTCGCATGGTCCGAGGCAGGCGTCCCCGCCGTCTCTGACTTTGTCAGCTTCCAGGTCTATGACTCCGACGGCAGAGGGGCCTTCGGCGGATGGACACTCAACGATGCCTTCACCGGCTTCGGCGGCGGCACCGGCTACGAGGACACCATCTCTCTGGACGCCAGCATGTTCACCGACGACGACTTCAACGTCGACGGCGGTGCATTCATCGATATCGAACTCATTGAAATCTTCCTCGGCGATATCACCTTCGGAGGCAACAACAGCGAGTTCGCCATCGACAACTTCGCCACAGACGGCGCAGGCGGCCCCGGCGGCAACGGTGAGGTCTTCCCCTCTGTCAACGGAGGCCAGTTTGACGTCACCGGCAGCACCAACGGCACTTCGGCGCTACGCGGCACGGGCACCGCAGGCATCGGCCTGGAAGTCACCAATACAAGTGGCGCCGATACAACCTTTTCCATACAACTCCAGGGTGGCGGAGGCCTCTCGGCGGGCACGATCGTCAGCGGCGACACGATCCTCAACGGCGAGAGCCTCTTTACCCCGGACATCGCCACCGTTGATCGCTCCCTGCCCGCTGGCGATTACACCAGCCAGGTCGTGACGGTCAACGACGGCGACCCACTGGACCCGGACAACACCTCCAGCCTCTCGATCGACCTGCTCGACGCACCGCTGCTGACGGGCACCGCCGGCACCGTCGACGTCTCGCTAGGGCAGAACGCCACGCTCTCCAACGCCGCCGGGCCTTTCCGCGCCTCGGTCAAGTTCGACCCCGGCACCACCACGACCACCGGACCATTCACCCTCGTCTCAGACTTCGACGATGTCCGCGTCCTCCCCGGCGGCTCGGCCAACGCCACACTCGGCTTCAACCGCTTCGGCCAACTCTCCGGCACCCACTCAGGTACCCTCTCGACCTCGGTCACGATGACCCACTACATCGTCAACACACAGGTCTACTTTGAGTCGTCCCTGGGATTCGCCGAACCCATCGTCGATCAGACCTGGAACCTTGCATTCGACCTCCCCGATACCCCGTCCGACTCCCTCGTCGTCGCTGTCGGTGAAAACCTCGGACCCAACAAGATCGGCGTCAACGACTCCGACACCGCCGTAACCATCAAAGATGGCACCTCCTCTTCCGCACAGACCTTCGATTTTGTTTTTGTTATCGACCCCGACCCAGCTTCCGCTTCGCTCGTCGGCGACCCCGTCGATTTGTCCTCCAGCGTCGGCCCCGACCTCTTCGTCATCGAATTCACTTTCGACGCCGTATCCCTCCCCCCCGGTCTTCCCGCCGTGGACCTTACCGTGGTGGAGTTCAACACAACCAGTTCTGACTACAATCCCGCGATCGATTCAAACGCCGATGGCGGAGCCGGCAGCACTATGTTCCTGCTTTCCTATGAAGATTACCTCGCCGGCCCCGGCGGCGGCTCACTCGACGCCGGCGATTTAAGCGCCTTCGGCATCGACCTCACCAACAACCGTGCCTGGGCCATCCTTGACCACGACGGCATCTTCGGCCTGGGCATCCTCACCCCCGTTCTCCCCGGCGATCTCGACGGCGACGGCTTCGTCGGCATCAACGACCTGAACATCGTCCTCGCAAACTGGAACCAAAACGTCCCACCCGCAAACCCCTTAGCCGACCCATCCGGTGACGGCTTCGTCGGCATCGACGACCTCAACGCAGTCCTGGGCAACTGGAACGCCGGTACACCCCCAACCAGCAATGCCGTCCCCGAACCCGGCACTTTGGTTGTGCTGAGTCTGATAGGCCTGCCGTTGCTTTCACGGAAAAAGCGGGCGTGATGAAGCGTACCGGTGTCAAGTGTTTTTGTACGCTGCTGGGCGTGTTTGCCTTGGTTGTCCCAACCCACGCCGCCGTCATCTTTGGAAACAACGCCCTAGCCAACGGCTCACGCTGGGACGCCGCCGCACGCACCTTCAATACCAACGAACGCTCCCTCGCAGGTGGCCTCCGCTACTCCCTGCAAGGCGGCGCATACCAGATCTACCGCGACATTTTCTCCTGGCAAGGCACCGCGCCCACCGTCCCGGACTTCACCAACGCGATCCAGCAGGCCTTCAGCGCATGGACCATTACCGACCCCGCCTCCGGCCTGGCGTCCGACCTCTCTTTCATCGAAGACCTCACCACCCCCGTCGCCGCCCCCGCACCCAACGTCGGCGTCAACACCAACGGCGCAGAGATCGACCTCCTCGCCGAAACCGACGGCGTCCTCTGGAACACAGGCGACTCATCCCTCCGTGCCGAAACCTTCTTCAACACCTCTTCATTCACCACCCTCAGCCTGACCTCCGGCACCAACAACTACCCAGGCTTCGCCATCAGCGGCGCCGACATCAAGATGAACAGCAACCCCGGCGCACTGTGGAATCTCACCAGCTTCCAGACCATCCTCACCCACGAGATCGGCCACGCCATCGGCCTCGGCGACGTCGATACCCCCGGCAATTTCGGCCGATTCATCGACGACAACTACGACGACAGAAGTAGCGCCACCGCACTCGCAACACTCACCAACTCATGGGCCAACCTGGTCGATCCACTCAACCCCGCCGCCTCACCGCTCGCCGAGTTCAACGTCGCTAACGCCGACCCCGGCATCGACACCCCAGGCGTTGACATCTTCATGGAAACCACCATCCCCGCCGCACTCTTCGGCAACCCCACCCCCCTGCAAAACGACGACTTCGGCGGACGCCAGTTCCTCTACCCCTACATCCAATTCATCCCCGGCGACCTCGACGGCGACCGCTTCGTCGGCATCAACGACCTGAACATCATCCTCGCCAACTGGAACCAGAACGTCCCACCCGCCGACCCCTTAGCCGACCCCAGTGCCGACAACTTCATCGGCATCGACGACCTGAACATCGTTCTGGGCAACTGGAACGCCGGCACACCGCCAACCAACTCCGCGAACATCCCCGAACCAGGCACCTTCACTGTCGTTGGCATGATCGGATTGGGATTTCTTAGACGGTGATGACCGCGGGATATTCGTTTAGATCGACCCCACTGGCCGATAACCCCTCGGTGATCCGTTCTTCACACATCCTGCAATTAGCCGTCGTCGCGCTGCTCGGGCTGGCCGTGATTATGGTCAACTCCGCTGCCGTCACTGTCAGCGGAACAGGTGACGCCGGGCTGGTGGGGGGGATAACCGGCGTGTTGACCAGCCGGGCGGTGGTCTATGCCGTCCTGGCCATCGCGGTCATGCTCTTGGCCAGCCGGATCAATGTCCGTGACATGTTCCAGGCCCGCGGATGGACCAACCCCCTGGCCTTCATCGTCATCGGTGCCCTCGCACTCGCCGCACTCACACTCGTCCCCGGCATGGGCAAGAGCGTCAACGGCGCAAGCCGATGGCTCTACCTGGGGCCTAAATCCCTGGGCCTGAGCTTCCAACCCAGCGAACTGGTCAAGTGGGTCATGGTCATCGCCATCGCCTGGTGGTGCGCCCGACGACGCGGCCTCATGCACCGCTTCCGCTACGGCCTGTTCCCACCCATGATCCTGCTCGCCACCGCCTGCCTCATCGTCGTCGTCGAAGACCTCGGCACCGCAGCCCTGATCGGCCTCGTCGCCGTCTGCATGCTCATCGCAGGCGGCGCAAGGCTCAAACACCTCGCCTGGGTCGTCCCCATCGGCCTAATCGGCCTAGTCGCCGCCATGCTCCACAGCCCCTACCGCATCAAACGACTCACCGCATTCCTCGACCCCTGGGCAGACCCCGCAGGTTCAGGCTACCACCCCATCCAGTCCATGCTCGCCGTCAGCCAGGGCGGACTCACCGGTAGCGGCCTGGGCAACGGCATCCAGAAGTTCGGCTACCTCCCCGAAGACACCACCGACTTCATCTTCGCCATCATCTGCGAGGAACTGGGCATCGCAGGCGCAGCCGTCGTCGTCGGCCTCTTCCTGGTCATCCTCTGGATCGGCCTGGGCATCGTCCGCGACTGCAAAGACACCTTCGGCCGACTCGTCGGCCTGGGCGTCCTGCTCACCGTAGGCCTACAGGCAGCCATCAACATCGCCGTCGTCCTCGCCGTCGTCCCTACCAAAGGCATCGCGCTCCCCCTGGTCTCCTCCGGCGGCACCGGCTGGATCATGACCGCCTTCGCCCTGGGCCTCGTCGCCGCTCTCGACAACGCCAACTACCTACAAGCCGAGCAAGAATACGAAGGCCTCATGTTAGAGCCTGCGTAATACCGGGAAAAATAACCCGGATGTATCGGATATATCAGATAGGACAGGACCGGGACATACACAACAAACATTTGGAACAGGGATGAACACAGATGAACGCGGATCAAACATCGCATTTTGCCTCACGCCTGCTTTTCCTTCTTATCACCGTTCATCAGCGTTCATCACTGTTCCACTTCTCCCGTTCTCCTCCGCGACCTCTGCGGTGATATCTTCCCGCCTTTCTCCGATCCATCCGATCTACTCCCCTTGGATCATTGCTATGCTTGAACTAAAATGACCACCCCATCACGCACCATCCTCTTCGCCGGCGGCGGCTCCGGCGGGCACATCTACCCAAACCTCGCCGTCCTCGAACGCCTGCGCGAGGCAGACCCAAACGTCTCCGCCCACCTCCTTGTCTCCAACCGCTCCGTCGATGAACAGATCGTCCACAAAGAACAACTCCCATTCACAGCCCTCCCCGCGCTCCCGCTGGTCATGCGACCAAAGCCGTTATGGGCCTTCTGGCAGGCCTATAAACAAAGCGAACAGGTCGCACTGGAAGTCATCGCAAAAACCAACGCCTCCGCCATGGTTGCCACCGGCGGCTTCGTCTCGCCCCCCGCCATTTCCGCAGCTCAAAAAGCAGGCATCCCCGTCGCACTACTCAACCTCGACGCCGTCCCCGGCCGAGCCAACCGCTTCGCCGCCAACAAAGCCACCGAAGCTTTCACCACCTACCCCACTGATCAACTCCGCCGCGCCCAGACGATCGGCATGCCCCTTCGCCGCTCCGTCATCGCCTCACTCAAACCCGAAAAAGCACGTTGGGACTTAGGACTCCGCCCCGACCTCGACACCATCCTTGTCTTCGCCGGTTCCCAAGGCTCCACATCGATCAACGCCATGATGATGGAGCTATGCACCCGCGCTCAACACCGTAGAGCCTTGGAAGGTTGGCAGATCATCCACCTCACCGGACCCAACGAACAGGCCCAGGTCCAGCAGGCCTACGACGACGCCAACGTCCGAGGCATGGCCCACGCCTTCTGCCACAAGATGGGTGCCGTCTGGGCAGCCGCCACCATCGCCATCGGCCGCGCCGGCGCAGGCTCCGTCGCCGAGGCATGGGCCAACGCCGTCCCCACCATCTTCATGCCATACCCCTACCACAAAGACCAGCACCAACGCCTCAACGCCCAGCCCCTGGTCAGCTCCGGCGCAGCACTATTGCAACGCGACCTCATCGACCCCATCGAGAACGTCAACCAGATCGCCGGCCCACTCAAAGCCCTCCTCGCCAACGAGACACGCCTCGAAAAAATGCGACAGGTCATGCGCGACACCTGCCCACCCGACGGAGCCTCCGTCGTCGCAGACTGGCTCACCACCATGACCGGCGTAGGCTTCGCCCGAAAGATGGGGAGGTAAGGACGATCATTGAGTTTTCAGTAGCTGACTCAACGAGCCGTAGCCGTTAGGCTACGGACCCCATTCAATCGTCAACAAAAGGGCGTTTTGGCCCCCTGATCCAACTTTAGCTCCCCGATCCGTTGTGGGTAGCCCCCCCTTACTCTAAAATACACGGCTCGAATCAACAGGGCCGAAAGATGACCACCTTGGACGTAAACCGACTGGACCTTGAGCAGATCACCCTCCCCGCACGCAACGTGGAGGCATACATCTCTGCTTTCCTGCGCCACCGCCCACTCCCCGAAAACCTCAAACGCGCCATCGAATACTCACTGCTCTCAGGTGGCAAACTCATCCGCCCCATCCTCGTGATCCGCTGCTGCGAAGCCGTCGGCGGTAAGCCCGACCAAGCCCTCGCTCCCGCCGCAGCCATCGAGATGGTCCACGCCTTCAGCCTCGTCCACGACGACCTCCCCGCCATGGATGACGACGACCTCCGCCGCGGCCGACCTACCCTCCACAAACAAGAGGGCGAAGCCATGGCTGTCCTCGCCGGCGACGCCATGCTGTCCCTGTCGTTCGAATTGATCGCCACACGCATGAAGTCCGCCGACACCGCCCTGGAAGTCATCCGTGAATTATCCATCGGTGCCAACGACATGATCGCCGGCCAGGTCCAGGACACACTCCCCCAGGAAACCACCGATCAAGAACCCATCGACCGCCTCGAAGAAATACACAAAAATAAAACCGGCGCACTACTCCGCGCCGCATGCCGCATGGGTGGGATCTGTGGCGGAGCCGCCGCCGCACAACTCGCCGCACTCACACGCTACGCCCAAGCCGTCGGCCTCATGTTCCAGGCCGTCGACGACCTCCTCGACGTCACCTCCACACCCGACCAACTAGGCAAAGCAGTCCACAAAGACGCCCACCTCGGCAAACTCACCTACCCCTCCGTCCTGGGTATCGAAGCCACCCGCGAACAAATCACCCGACTCCACGCCCAGGCCCACGCAGCCCTGCAAGACTTCGACCAACGTGCCGACCCCCTGCGAGAACTCTGCGATTACCTCGCCGTCCGGCAGAAATAACCCCGCCCACCCCGCCGATCCGCACGCTTTAACGCCCTCTCGTTTAGCCGTCGCGGCCACGCGACGCTCCTGATTCCTTAGCTCGCACTAGGCAAAATGCCGACACCGCCCCCATGAAACGGATAGAATGACACACGATTGAGTCGATACATAAAACACACAACCAACTCCGGGGGCCGGGCGTATCGTTGACGGATCACTCAAACATATTGACCCAATGAAACCCCGCGACTCGTCGCGCCAGACAACGAAAACCGCCACACCCGCTTGAATGGCCCCAATCAAATGGACGCCCCACTTTTAACCGCCATCCAAACCCCCGCCGACCTCAAACGGCTCTCCATCGACCAACTCCCCCAGTTGGCTCAGGAAATCCGCCAAGCCATCTGTGACCAGGTCGCCCAATCAGGCGGACACCTCGCTCCCAACCTCGGCGTCGTCGAACTCACCATCGCTCTGCACTACGTCTTCGACTTCGCCTACGACCGCCTCCTCTTCGACGTCGGCCACCAGTGCTACCCCCACAAACTACTCACCGGCCGACTCGGCCTGCTCCCCAAACTCCGCACCCGCGAAGGCATGGCCGGCTTCCCCGACCCCGACGAATCCCCCTACGACCTCTTCGCCGTCGGACACGCAGGCACCGCCATCTCCACCGCCGTCGGCATGGCTCGCGGCGATCAACTCAACGGCGAATCCGATCGCAAATCCATCGCGCTCGTCGGCGACGCCTCCATCGTCAACGGCGTAGCCTTCGAGGGCCTCAACAACGCCGGCACACTTAACCGCCAGTTCCTCGTCGTCCTCAACGACAACGGCATGTCCATCAGCGAACCCCAGGGTGCCATGGCCGCCTACTTCGACCGCGTCCGCGTCAGCCCGACCTACGGCGACTTCAAGAAACGCGCTCACAAAGTTCTCGAATCTATCCCCGGCGGATCAATCCTCGAAGAAATCTACCACCGCAGCGGCGAAATGCTCAAACACGCCATCGCCACCGACCACATCTTCGAGCACTTCGGCCTTATCTGCGTCGGACCCGTCGACGGCCACGACCTCCCCACGCTCGTTGACATGTTCAACGAAATCAAAGATATCGACCGCCCCGTACTACTCCACGCCAAGACAATCAAAGGCAAAGGCTTCGAACCCGCCGAATCCGACGCCACCGCTTTCCATTCTCCCAAGCCCTTCACCGTCGACGGCTGCCGCGTCGAACTCGCCACCGGCCAACGCAGCTTCACCGCCGCATTCGCTGACGCCATGCTTCAACTCATGGCCGAGGACGAAAAAATCTACACCGTCACCGCCGCCATGGGCCCAGGCACCGGTGTCGATAAGCTCATCGAAAAATTCCCCGACCGCACCCGCGACACCGGCATCTGCGAATCACACGCCATGGACATGTGTGCAGGCATCGCAAAGACAGGCCTAAAACCCTTCTTCGCCGTCTACTCAACCTTCAGCCAGCGCGCTCTGGACCAGGCCTTCCAGGAAGTCGCCCTCCAAAATCTCCCCGTCCGCGTCTGCATGGATAGGGCAGGCCTCGTCGGCGGCGACGGCGCAGTCCATCACGGCTTCCTCGACATCTCAATCTTCCGCCCCCTCCCAGGTGCCGTCCTCCTCGCAGCCTGCGACGAACCCACCCTCAAAGCATCGCTGCGTTTCATGAAAGACTACGACGCCGGCCCAACCTTCCTACGCTACCCCCGCGACAGCGTTGCCAAATCCCCCTTCCAACCCGACACCGACTGCCCCGCGTTTGAGCTAGGCAAAGCCAACCTCGTCATCCCCCCCAACGCCAAACCCGACCTCGTCATCCTCGCCTACGGCTCACTCGTCTACACCGCCGCGCAAGTCGTCGAAGAACTACGCGGAACAAATGACATCGCCCTCTACGACGCACGCTTCGCCAAGCCCGTCGACATCGAGCTACTCCGCAAAATCATCACCGCAAACATCCCCATCATCACCCTCGAAGACCACGCACTCGCCGGCGGCTTCGGCTCCGCCGTCCTCGAAGCCTGCAACCAAGCCCAACTCCCCA
The DNA here is from genome assembly GCA_024279275.1 of Planctomycetota bacterium. Classification (GTDB taxonomy): domain Bacteria; phylum Planctomycetota; class Phycisphaerae; order Phycisphaerales; family Phycisphaeraceae; genus JAJRRS01. The sequence goes on from JAJRRS010000080.1 coordinate 19,694, forward strand.
CCCACCAAATCAAACGCCTCGGCCACCCCATGAAGTGGATCAAACAAGCCAGCCGCACCGCCCAACTCGCCGAAGTCGGCCTCGACAAAGCCGGCATCACCCACGCCATCCTCGATGTGTTAAGCAATCACCCCGCACCGACACCACCCGACACCGTCGCACAAATCTAACGCAATACAATCCCCCGATCCCCGATCCCCGATCCCCGATCCCCGATCCCCGATCCCCGATCCCCGATCCCCGATCCCCGATCCCTAGACCCCATACCTACTTATGCCCCTTCGGCCCCTCACCCGCCAGATACTTCTTCGTGATCGCCGCCGTCAGATCAATATCATTGATATTCGCCAGTGTACAAAGCCACGCCAACACATCCGCGAACTCGCCTTCCAAATCCTCATGCGTTGATCCCCCCGACGTGTCCCCGCCCTCGCCCTTGATCTTCTGTAAAGTCGTCGCCAACTCCCCAATCTCTTCGATCAACCACATAAACGTCCCCGGCGTCCCGCGCGCCGAATCCGTATCAAAATAACGCTCACGGATATATCCCTGGAAATCATGCAACGTAACCGGGTCGTGATCGGGTGTGATATCAGCCATCCGCACATCATACGCCGCAGTAGCTGCGGGTGGGAACCCGCGGCCGCGCACTGTTTCCCTTCACTATCCACATACCTACGCCGTCACCGCCACCGCCTGCGCCTTCAACGACATCTGCCGCAGCACCACCGCCAGCCCCGCGGAGACCAGGCACAGCACCGCCGCCATCGCGAATGCCGCGAAGTAGCTCCCGGTCATCGCCTTGGCAACATTCCCCGCCGCGATCCCGATCACACCCGCGATCCCGTAGCTGGTGAAGACCCAGCCGTAGTTTGCGCCCAGGTTCTTCGCGCCGAACAGGTCCGCCGTCGCCGAGGGGAACAACGCGAAGTTACCCCCGAAGTTGAACCCCACGATGCTGGCGACTATCGCGATCGACAGCTCGGTGTCCGCCTGACTTAGAACGCACATCGTTACCGCCTGCAAGAGGAACATCGCCACAAACGCCGGGGTACGCCCGACCTTGTCGGATAACAGCCCCCAGGCCACTCGGCCTACCGCGTTGAAGATCGCCAGATAACCCACCGCCTCCGCTCCCTTGAGCATCAACTCCGCCCGACTCTGTTCCGTCAGCACCTGCCCCGCAGCCGTCGCCCCCGCGACAAGTTGATCGCTCGCGAACACCTTGATGATCCCGATCACCATCAGCCCCGCCACCGCGCCCGAGAAAAACATCAGCCAAAGCACATAAAACGCAGGCTTCTTTAACGTATCACGCCACGTCGAATCCCCGCTTCCATTGCCACCGGTTTCGCCCCCAGCCTTTGCCGCGACCGGCGTACCAGCGTTCGGCGGGTTCCGCAGCAGCATCGCACCCAAAGTCACCGCCACCAGACACACCACACCATGAACCATAAAAAACGACGTGATCCCGTGGTCTTCGATATACCCCAACGCCCCAATATATCGGCCCTTAAATAGGTACGCCCCAAACCCAAACCCCGCCACCGCCAGCCCGCTGACCAAACCTTTGTGATTTGGGAACCACTTAATCAACGCCGCGATCGGACAAACATAGGCGAACCCGATCCCCGCACCCGCCAGGAACCCCACCGATGCCCAGAGCATGAAGATACTGTCAACCGGACCTAGCCGACCCACAAACTGTTGCCCCGTCGTGATCCCCGCCACCGCCACCGTGATGATGATTGCCGACGGCACATGCCGCAGCATCGGGTTCGCCTGAACTTGATCACGCGAACCAAGCAACGCATCAAAAATCATCAACGCGATCAGCCCGACCGTCCCCGTCAACATCGCGTGCGCCAGGAAAAACACCACCGGGTTATTCATCAAAGACGCAACGATAAACCCACCGCCCAGCAGGCACGCCCCGATCACTGCCGTCTGCCTTGGCCCACGCACATCCTGCACACGCCCCGCGAAAACCATCGTAAACGCGAACGAAAGAATGCAGATCGAAAACGCATACTTGAGATACCCCTGCTGGGTCGCGAGCTGCGCCGCCTTGGCAACTTCATCTGCAACAACCGTCAACTCCGTAGCAACCGCGCCCCCGGCTCCCGCTAGGACCATCGCCGCCTGCTCCGCTTCGGTCACCACCGCTGGAAAAATAACCGAGTCCAAAGGCTGCCAGAAGATGCTGTACCCATACACCGTCCCCAATATCAACTGCACCAGGATCGCACCAATCAACACCTGGAACCGAACCGGGATCAACGGCGAGCCAACGGGGGGCGTAGCGACAGAAGGGGAGGCTGCGGTCATGATCGATGGGCCTTTCTTAAGGGTTTCACGGACCCAATAGTATAAATACTAGAACATCTTTTGTATAGGCTCGGCTCATACCTGCCATCTTTTCGGACAAGATACAGCCGCAACAAGCCTACACGCAAGATTGAAACTCTCCCAACAAAGCCCACTGATGCACCGCCCCGGTGCTTCGGCGGGGTATCCTGCGGGTTCACTATAGCCGTGGGCGGAAGCCCACTGTTGGGCCCCAGCTTCAGATGTGGCAATGGATAACGCTATGGCTGGATTGAGAACACTCTACCCCGGCGGATACTCAGGCACCGCATCCGTCTGCGCCTGTCGATAAGCCAGCAACCTCGTTTCCAGTTCCTTATCTGACAGCGCCAATATCGACGCCGCAAAAAGCGCCGCATTCACCGCCCCGTGGCTGCCCATGCTCATCGTCCCCACCGGGATACCCTTAGGCATGTTGCAGGTCGACAACAACGCATCAATCCCGCCCATCAGTTCCCCCTTC
>JAJRRS010000003.1 GCA_024279275.1 Planctomycetota bacterium
ACTCGCCGGCATCGACGCATGCAGCGTGTCCCAACCCCAGCGCGTATGAACATAGTGATGCAACGCCGTCACATCCGAATACCCCACCAGCAGTTTCTTACGAGGCTTCCCATGCTTCGCCGTCAACTCATCCAATATCGGTAGCAACCTCGGCCCACCCGACCCGCCCCGACCAGCCCAGACCACATCAACCTCCGAATCCCGCGCAAACTCAAACAAAGCCCCCGCCCGGCTCTCATCCCTGCCCGCAAACCAATAATGCTGTTCAGCGCACTGCCCATGCACTCGCACATCAAACCCCGCGCTGATTAAACGATCCACACCCAGCGACAACTCAACCCCCGGCGTAACCGAGCAGGGCGCAACAATTCCAATGACAGGAAGATCAGGCATGGTAACTCCTGGACACCTCAAAAAAATCGAACTCCCAACACAAACCAGCCGCTTACAGCTTCGTGAATCCCCGTTTAGCCGCCGCGGCCACGCGGCGCCCCAACCCTTTAACCACCCAAACCGCTAACGCAATCCTACGAACAAAGTGAACCCGCTCTACCCGGATTTACCACCAGCTACAGCGAACGTACCATAACGTCGATACCAGCATCATAATCCAAGGAGCACCCCCGCGTGCCGAAAAATCGAACCATCAAACTCGGCCTCATCCAGCACGCCTGCCCCATCGACGCAACCCGTGACCAAAACCTCGCCAAAGCCATCGACATGATCCGCGACGCCGCAGCCCAAGGCGCACAGCTCATCGCCACCCAGGAACTCTTCACCGCCAGCTACTTCCCACAAACCCAAGACGAATCCAACTTCGACCTCGCCGAACCTATCCCCGGCCCAACCCCCGGGTCGACCACTCAAACCCTCTGCGCTCTCGCCAAAGAACTCAACGTCGAAATCACCGCCAGCATCTTCGAGAAACGCGCACCAGGTGTCTACCACAACACCTCCATCATGATCGACCACGCCGGCCAAATCATCGGCCAATACCGCAAAATGCACATCCCAGACGACCCACGATTCTACGAAAAATACTACTTCACCCCCGGCGACCCCGGAAGCTCCCCCGGGAATACTCCCCACGCCCCTCTCCCCAACGCCGCCCCTGAGCGCAGCGAAGAGGCGGGTATCCCCACCTCAGCCCTCAGCCCTCAAACTTCAAACCGACCATCTCCCTTAACACCCCCGGGGGCCGGCTTCTCCACCCAACAAACCCGTCACGCAACCACCGGCATGCTCATCTGCTGGGACCAGTGGTTCCCCGAAGCTGCAAGACTCACCGCCATGCAAGGCGCGGAAATAATCTTCTACCCAACAGCCATCGCCTGGCACAAGGAAGAAACCAACGAAGAAAACCAACGACAACGCGAGTCCTGGCAAATAATCCAACGCTCGCACGCCATCGCCAACGGCATCTTCATCGCCGCCATCAACCGCGTCGGCACCGAACACGACCTCAACTTCTGGGGCAGCTCTTTCATCGCAGACCCCGGCGGCCAGATCATCGCACAAGCATCCACCGACCAGGAAGAAATCCTCATCGCCGATTGCGACCTCTCCTTAATCGAACAATCCCGCCGAGCCTGGCCCTTCCTACGCGACCGCCGCATCGACGCATACCAAGGCCTAACCCAACGCATGCTCGACAACACCTGACACACTTCTCCCCAACCCCCTCTACATCCCCACCCAACGCCGTTCCTGAGCGCAGCGAAGGGGCGGGTCGCCCGCCGACTCCAGCACCTCACCCATCCCTCTTAACACCATATCCCCGCCAAGCCCACATTCGCATACCCCGGCCTAACCCAACGCATGCTCGACAACACCTGATTACGCTCACTCTCCGCCTCCCCGTTTAACAACAAATCACACACGCACCACTCCCACCTCCCCGTTTAATAACGTACCTTGCACACACCACCCCGCCTCCCCGTTTAGCGGCGGATCGCAGATCCGCGCGTCCACCTCCCCTACGAAGCGACGCGACTTGTCGCGCCTTCCCGGACTTGCACCCCAAACGCGACAACAAAAGTGAATCACCCTAATCAATCAAGCCCACCCCCCATCCACCCGATCTTAGACCTATAATCTCTTTGCAATCGCCTGGCCAAAGCCCACTGATCCACCGTCCCCAGTGCTTCGGTGCGGTAGACGACAGGTATTTCAACAACCGCTTCTTTTTCACAACACCCATGCCCACCGAACCCACCAACCCATCCGACGAGTCCGGCCTCTTCATCGAGTTCCCAACCACCGCCGAACTCGGATACCGCATGCCCGCCGAATGGGAACCCCACGACCGCATCTGGCTCACCACCCCGCACAACCCCGACACCTGGCCCGGCTGCCTCGATAAAGCGCAAGCACAGTACGACAACTGGATGCAGCAGATGTCCCGCTTCGTCCGCGTTCAAACAACCCAATCCCTCAACATCAAAACCAACGACTCATGGATACGAGACTACGGCCCAATCTTCGTCGTCGACGACCGCGGCGGACTGGGATGCCACTCCTTCCGATTCAACGCCTGGGGTAGAAAGTACGACCCCTGGGACAAAGACAACTCCGTCCCCAATAAAATCGCCAGCCACCTCAACGTCCCACTCTGGCGACACGACATGGTCCTCGAAGGCGGCTCCATCGGTGTCAACGGCAAAGGCACGCTCCTCACCACCGAGTCCTGCCTCCTCCACCACAACCGCAACCCCAACCTCTCCCGCAACCAGATCGAACAACAACTACACGCAACCCTCGGCACAACACACGTCATCTGGATGGCAGCCGGACTCGAAGGCGACGACACCGACGGCCACATGGACGACATCGCACGTTTCGTCTCCCCCAACACCATCCTCGCCGTCCGCGCACCACAAGGACACCCCGACCACGACATTCTCGAAAAAGACTGGAAAATACTCACAAACTCTCGTGACCAGGACAGCCAACCCCTCAACATCATCCCGCTGCCCGTCCCAGACCCCATCACCTACGACTTCCCACAAAACAAACAAATCCAACGCGGCTCCTACCACCTACCCGCAAGCTACGCCAACTTCCTCATCAGTAACGGCGCAATCTTCGTCCCCGTCTTTGGCCAACACGCCGACGACCACGCACTAAAAATCATCGACCACGCCACACCCGGTTTAACCATCATCCCCATCCGCGCCGAATGGATCGTCGTCGGCCGAGGCGCACTGCACTGCCTAAGCCAACAACAACCCACAGCAGGATCGAAGTAAACACAGAGACACAGAGAAAACAATCCACGGATAAACAGGAAGGGCAGGATTGGACTCTATCCGTCTTCTTGCTTTTCATCCTGCCATCCTGTCTATCTGTGGATATCTCCAGACTCTTCTCTGTGTCTCTGTGCCTCTGTGTTTAATCCGTTTACCCCTCGTACCCCGGATTCACCCACTCAATCAAAGTAGCCCAGTTATCACTCGCCGCATCTTCCAGATAATCCCGGATCAACCCCCGAACAACAAACCCATTCTTAAGTTGAAAGCTCAACGTCCCATCAAACAACTCACCCGCCACCACCCGGTCAACATACTGCTGCGCCGTCAGCGTCTGTTTGTGTTCCGCATACCCCGGGATCAGCCCGCCCCCAACGATACCTTTTCGGTTGTATCGCACCACTAAATCCTGCCGCGCCCGATACAACAGCCGACCGATCCCCCGCCCGCGCATGTCCGGATGCACACTGATGTCCGCCCCGTAATAATAATCACCTTCCGGGTCATGCCCCGTAAAAGCCAGACCCGCGCACACTTCCAGAAACGTGTGCCCCGGGTTATCCAAATCAAAATCTGTAAAAAACCCCGACCCCTGCCCAACGATCCTCTCCCCATCCATCGCCACAAACTGCCCCTCGGGAAAAACCCTGTACTGGCTCGCAAAATGCTCGACCCGCATCAGTTCTTTGCCATCAAGCGTCGGATAACAGTCGCGCTGAAGCTGTTCCAGCCCAACAAAATCCCCAAGCCGCATCGTCCTGATCGTGATCGTGTCCATCGGCACCCGTGTTATATCAATCCCGTGTAATACCTGTGGTCGGCGAAGCCCACGTTCAGCAGAACGTGGGTACGGTATCACATATTAACGCACGAATAGTTTTATAGGATCGGTGCTACTCACCGTGTTCCCCGTCCGCCACCGCCACCGCCTCGCCCAGTGCCCCCATCGCCTCATGTAACTGCGCATCCGTGATCGTCAACGGCGCAAGCGTCCGCACACAACTCGAATAAAGCCCCGCACGAATCATAATCAACCCCCGCTGATACCCCGCCTCAATCACACGCGCCGGCGAAGTCTTGTTCGGCTCCTTGGTCCCACGATCATTCACAAACTCAATCGCACACATCGCCCCCGTACACCGAACATCCCCGATGATCCCGTATTTCTCTTTCCACACCCGGAAATATTCCGCCGTGATCTTGCCGATCTCTATGGCACGCATCGACAAGTCATGCTCGACCATAAAATCAATCGACGCGATCGCCGACGCACAAGCCACCGGGTTCCCACCATAAGTTGACCCAAGCCCCCCGACATGCGGCGCATCCATAACCGCCGCCTTCCCCGTCACCGCCGCGATCGGCATCCCACTCCCAATCGACTTCGCCATCAACACCATGTCCGGCTCAACCCCGCTGTGCTCAATCGCAAACACCTTCCCCGTCCGACAGAAACCCGACTGAACCTCATCCGCAACAAACAAAATCCCATGCTCCGCACACAACCCCCGCAACCTGCGCAGATACGCATCAGGTGCCCGGATAAACCCGCCCTCCCCCTGCACCGGCTCAATAATCACCGCCGCCACGGATGTCGGATCAACCTGCGCCACCAGCGCCTTCTCAAACTGCCCGATCGCGTGATCGACATAAGCACCATCACTCATCCCCTCAGGCTTCTCACGATACGCATAAGGAAACGGCACACGATAAACCTCCGGCGCAAAAGGCCCAAACCCACGCTTATACAAGTCATACTTACTGGTCATCGTCATCCCCAGCAACGACCGCCCGTGAAACGCACCCTCAAAAACAATAATCGCCTGCCGACCCGTCGCATACCTTGCAATCTTCACCGCGTTCTCACTGGCTTCGACACCTGTGTTACAAAGCAGCGTCTTGGTCTCCCCCGCAATCGGCACCAACCCATTGAGCTTCTCGCACAACTCAACGTAAGGCTCATACGTCCCCACGATCGCGCAAAGATGCAAAAGCTTATCCGCCTGCTTGTGGATCGCAGCCGTCACCGTCTCCGGGCAGTGCCCGCAGTTCAGCGCGCCGATCCCCGCATTCAGATCGATAAACGTATTCCCATCCACATCCGTCACCGCCGCGCCCCGTGCCGTGTCCGCCACGATCGGGCATGACCGATACAGCCCCTTCACCACCGACGCATCACGCCGCGCCAGCACCACCTTCGCCTTAGGCCCGGGTAATTCAGTTCGGATGTCTATCGTCTTGCTCGTTGGATGAGTCATAAGTAAGCACCTTTTAGATACCTACCGTATCGGCACACCAAAGCACCCGCATGATAAGTGTGATAACCACCCGTCCCCCACACACTCCCCCCAACGCCCACGTTCTCCCGAACGTAGGACCGCTCCCACCTCACCCCCGCGCCTCAACACCCCCCGGCTTTCCCCCCGGCAAAAACCGCTCATACTCATTCTCACTCGGCAACCCCCACACCGCCCACACCTCACCCGTCCCCGGCGACATCACACACGCACCCGATGTCTCCACCTCATACCCCGCCACAGGTGTCTGACACACCGAAAACCCGTCTCCCTCACGCAACCGAGTCAATTCAATCAGCACATCCTTATCAATCTTCCCAGCATACCGATCCAGAAATTCACGCGCCTGACTTAACCGCGTCACGGTACTCTCCATCGCCAGTTCCGAACGCGGCCGTTCCAAACTCACCAACGCCGACTCAACACA
>JAJRRS010000081.1 GCA_024279275.1 Planctomycetota bacterium
ATACTACAGGTCTTGAGCGTCTCGCTATTCGAGAAAACCCCGTTAATACAGGTGTTTTCACGCCCGGGCGGCATAACTCAAACCGACTCATTCGCTAACCAGTTGGTATTATTCGACTAACGTTGGGACAGTAGTGATAATAGGTGAGAAATATCGGATAAAACTCTGGCCAAACCGCCCTGGGTCTGGTAATGTGGGGCTTCATGTCTTGTGGGGCGGGTTAGGCGGTCCTGATGACGGACTCACGGAAGTTGCAGGTTGCAATCCCACGGACGAGGTGTGATCTCACGGGGTGAGGTCTGCGCCGGGGTTGTGGGGCAACAGGATGAGTCAATCAAAAACGGTGGGTGCGAAAATAAACAAGTCTTGCCAGGGCAAGGCGTCGACAAAAAGTGAGGCAACCCATGCGCAGTCTTGGCACGGCTTAGAAGAGCTGGAACGCCGTCTGCTATTAAGTGGTTCGTTGCCGAGCGACCCTACTGCATTGAACCTGTCCCAACTGGATCCTAGAGATCCGTTGTTTTCACTGGCGTCACTCTACGACCAATACAGCCTCTTCCAGCAGACCGCTACGAATGTTCCGCCCGGAGAAGCGCCTGCGGTTTTTGCCTCTTCAGACCCACTGATGCAGGTCACGGGTGGGCATGTCGCGATTGAGGCGATCGGGTTCGACACCACCGATGCGCTGAAGAACGAACTCTTACGACTTGGGCTGCAGGGTGCGGCGCAGGTTAATTACGTGGTCGCTGGGCAGTTACCGATCGCGTCGATTGTCGAACTACCGTTGTTGGACGCACTACGTTTCGTCCGCGCAGAGACTCCAACCATCACGCGCGCAGGTCTGATCGATGGTCAAGGCGACGGGCCGCTTGAATCTAACGACGCCAGGAGCCTGTTGACTGTAGACGGGTCGGGTCTAACTATCGGAGTGGTATCCGACAGCTACAAGACATCGTCAAGCGCGACGGTAAGCGAGGCGACAGACATCGCCAACGGCGAGCTGCCAAACAATGTGAAGGTTATTCTTGACGGCGGCGCAAGCAACACCGATGAGGGCCGGGCGATGGCCCAGATCATCCACGACATCGCCCCGGGTGCCGACATCGGCTTTTATCGTGGAACCGGCGGTGAAGCCAACTTTATCACGGCGATTAACCAACTCGCCAGCGGCGCAGCGATGAGTCCACTGAACGCGGCCGACATCATCGTCGATGATATCCCTGTGTTAACCGAACCGATGCTGCGTGAAAGCATGCTATCCCAGGCGATAGATGCTCTGGTTGCATCGGGCGTCGCCTACTTCTCCGCCGCCGGCAACGATGCCGACCTCTCCTACGCCGCCGCCTTCGACCTGGACACGTTTGAGGCGTCGTCCGCAGGCTTCTCAGGTGGCTACCTCCACGACTTCGATCCCGGTGCCGGGGTAGACACCCTCCAGCAGATCACGATCCTCGAAAACACAAGCATATACATCGCGTTGCAGTGGGACGACACCTGGGGCAGCTACGGCGAGGCCGGGGTCACGCGGGATTTGGACATCTATTTATATGATGCCGCCGGCACAACCATCCTGGCATCTTCCGCGGTGAACAATCTGGGGCAGGACCCGGTCGCCATCTTTTCCTACACCAACCCCGCGGCCTCCGGCGCGACGAACTTTAACATCAAGATCGTCCAGCACACGACGTCGGCCACACTCCCGACTTCCACGCCGGACAATCTCAAGTACATCATCTTCTCCAAAGATGTCTCAAAAGTTACGATTAACGATTTCGACACCGCCTCGCCGACCGTCTTCGGCCACGCCAATGCCAGCGGTGCGTATTCGGTGGGCGCGGCTGCTTACTTCGACACGCCGTTCACCGGTGACGACCCCGCGATCATTGATCCGTACTCTAGCCTAGGCTCGACACCGATCGTGCAGGACACGTCAGGCCTGCCGCTAGCGACCCCGATCATCCGCAACAAGCCCGACGCTGTTGCGCCGGACGGGGTGAATACGAGTTTCTTCGGTTCGGATATTCCGATCGACACCGACTTGCTGCCGAACTTCTTCGGCACCAGCGCCGCCGCCCCCCACGCCGCCGCGGTTGCCGCACTGGTACTCCAGGCTAACAACACACTCACACCCGAGCAGCTTTACACCATACTGAACGTCACCGCCCGGGACATGGGCACCACGGGGTACGACCTGCTGACCGGGCACGGGTTGATCGACGCTTTCGCCGCGGTATCAGCCGCTCAAGGCGGGGTCTTCGGGCAAGCCTACCTCGACACGGACGGCAACGGTACCCAGGACACCGGCGAGTTCGGATTCGACGGCGCCATCGTCTACGCGGATGCCAATAACAACAGCACGCTCGACCAGAACTCCACCAAGTACCACAAGAGCGTCACCGGCTCCACCACCCTCCCCGACAGCGGGACATTCAACTCTTCGCTTTCAATCAGCGGCGTCACCGACTCTGTCGTGGATGTTAATGTCCTGTTGGATATTGATCACCCGGCCATCGAAACGCTCGTGATTAAACTAACCGGACCCACCGGCCAGGTCATTAACCTTTCATCTTTCGCGAGTCTTGCCGGTGGGATGCTGTTCAGCACGACCTTTAATGACGAGGCCGAACTCTCGATCAACGCCCGAACGGGCACCTCCGGGGTCTATCGCCCCGAGCAGGAGTTGTCGGTCTTCGACGGGCTGGACCCCAACGGCACTTGGCAGCTACAAATTATCGATGGCACGACGGATACGACTTTAAAAACCGATCTATTTAGCTGGGAGATCGAGCTGACCACCGGCGAAGTCAGCACCGTCACCGACGCCAACGGCGACTACTTCCTGCCCCTGGGGTCGGGCACACACACCATCACGATCGACCCGGGCTTTGGGTTCGGCGTGACCGAACCGGTGGCGACGACCTACCCCGTGACTCTTGGCTTAGGTGACGTGCAGTTTGACAAAAACTTCGGGCTGGAAACCCTGGCGGATGTTGATGGCCGGGTGCTGGTGGATATCCTCCCGAAAATCGGCGACCTGATCGACAAGGTCATCAAGAAGATCAGCGACAGCACATTCGGCACCGGCCCGGTCACGCCTCTGGACTTCCTGGTCGCCGCCCAGAAGATCCCGTTCGTAGACGCGAAGCTGGACGAATTGCTGGATTTCGGCGGCACGTTTGCAAGCATCGCCGACCGGCTCTTTGACTTCGCAAAGCTCGAGGCTGAGGGCGATCCCATCGCCGCCGGTTCACTCACCGCCGACGCCTCGATGCTGGTTAAAATCGATAACTTCGACCCCGTGCTGGTCACGGTCCCAAGCGGAACCACCGGCGGGCTGGCGAACCTGGTCACCGCCTTGAATACTGCATTTGCCAACGCGGGGATCGACCCGTTGGTCCAGGCCGTGGCTAACAGCGACAACACGCGGATCGTGGTCGAATCGGTCGTCCCGGGGATCGGGCGGACCCTTGCCGTCACCACGTTGTTCCTGAACCCGGGTACCAGCGCGGCAGCGTTCGGACAACTCAGTGGCGACCTCTCTTTCAAGATCCACCGTGACCGCAACGGTGTTACAGACACCAGCACAATCACCATCCTGGCGGCGCCGCCTGTCTCGGGGTCGGACCCGCACACTCAAGACAACATCTCGGTTGCCAACCTCGTCGATGACATCAATGACGCGCTGGCGATCGCGGGTGTCTTCGATGTCCTTGCTATCGTCGATCCTTCCGACGCCAACAAAGTGATATTCGCGGCGGCGGACTCGGTCGTAGATCGGATCGAGTTGGAAGCCGTCTCCGGTAATCTCAGCGAGCTTGGCTTCTCAACCAACGACGAGGTCCGTTCCAGCACCAACACGAATACCGCACAGACCGAGTTGGGTTTCTATAACCAGCAGGCGATTGGCACCCTGAAATTCAAGGGGTTCAGTGAGTACGAGTCGGAACTGCAGGGCGTGCTGGACAGCCTGTTCACCCTCCCGCCGAGCCTGACACTCACCTACGACGCGGTCGATGACATCCTCTTTTTCACCATCGGGCTTGATGCGTCATTTACCAAGTCGATCGACCTGAATTTCAACGACGGCATCGACCTGGGTGTGTTTGGCACCCTGGAGGTGGCGGCCGACGCTGCGGCAAGCTTCGATGCGGGTGCTACATTGGATCTGCAAATCGGGGTCCATGTCGGTGATTTGATCAGCGGGTTCACCTTCGATTCGACTACCCTGTTAAGCACACTCAACGGCGGCAGCGGGACACCGATCGCCGTGGGCATCACGGGACCCAACCCGATCGCCGCCAACGGCCAACTCACCAGCGACGCGACCATCAGCCTCAGCCTTGATGGCGCGTCCGCGGTGGCCATCACCGTCCTGCAGACCGACACCGCATCCAACTTCGACGCGTTCGCCCTGGCGGCCGACATCAACAGCGTGATCGCCACAAGCCTCTTGGCGGGGCAGATCGAAGCCGCCTACGACTCGGGCACCAGTCAGATGATCCTCCGTGTACTCGATCCAACCGTGCAGTCGATCTCGCTGGCCGGGGGCGGTAACGAGGCGGAGTTAGGCTTTGGCACCCTCCAATCCGGCGACTTTGAGGACCTGTTGATTAAGGTTGGCACCGGCACACCCTTCGCGGTAAACCTCCACGGCTCGACGACCGTCCAGGATATCATCGATGCGATCGAGACCGCCGCAACCAACGCCACTGAATCGATCACGGTTACTCTCAATAACAACAAGGGCTTCACCCTCACCGAGGCCGGCGGACAGAAACTTGTGGTGATGGCGGCAGTGAACTTCGGCAACGCATCCCCGGCGGCCTTCTCCCTTGGGATCGCAGGCACAGCCGAGGACGGCGTGCTCGTCGGGGCCTCGCTGCACGGCGTGAACCTCAACGACCGCCTCTTTATCGTAGAGAAAGCATCCGGGCAGAATAACCTGGGTTTGAGCATCAGCGCCGGTGCCAACGCCAGCGTCAGCGCCGCACTGGGCCTGATCAGCGCAGACCTGACGACCAGCACCCCATTAGCGTTTGGGATCAATACAGGCCTGCGTCTGCTGGACCCGGGCACCATCGCCGCGGACGGGCGGATCTATCTGGAAGAGATCCTCGCCAGCTCCCTGTCTTCCTTGCTCGATGTCAATACGATCTCGACCACCGCTCAGGGTCAGATCGATCTGAACAGCGCCTTCTTCAGTAATGTAGACGACGGCTCCCCGCTGGTCAGCGTCGGCGTACAACTCACTGATACATCACCACAAGACTTCAGCTCGATTGAATTCTTCGGCGGATTCAATGCCGACAAACTCAAGGGTTTCAAGGACTTCTCCGTAGGTGACATCATCACGATCGTTGATTCGGTCATCACACAGCTCAAGAACGGATCGGCCCTGACCGCACTTAGCGCCGAGCTACCGGTCCTAGGCAAATCGCTGACCGAAGCGGTCGATTTCCTGGACAGCTTGCGGACCAAGTTCAACGATCTGGTTGCGTCGATCGACCAGACAGCCTTGGAGGATGCGCGTGACGGTCTGCAGACCGCGATCGACGACCTGGGCTTGCCGGTCGCACAGCGTGACCAGCTATATCAGGCGCTGGACAGCCTGTTCGAGGCGCTGGCGGAGGACGACCCGGCTCGGATCGCATCGCGGATCGTGGCGGCGGCGGCCCAACTCACCCGGGTGATCGACCCGATCGTGACGGCCGGATCGGTCGCGGGCAGTGTCCAACTGGGCGCGGCGCTGGATATCCTCGAACCATTGGTCCCATCGCTGAACAACCTGGAATCTCGTCTGATGACGGCGTTGGGTGTTGCCCAACTGAACATCGAGTATCTGGACTACGACAACAACGCGGTCAACGGTGTGCAGCGCACGGTTGCGATTCACATCGGCGATAACATCGGCCCGGTCTCGTTCGTTGATACCCCCGAGTTGCTGACCCAGGAGTTCGGCCCGCTGACTTTTGATGCCGGCGCCGACCTGAACTTCTTTGCGGGCGGAACCTACGACATCTCCTTTGGCATGAACCTGGACGCCGCGACCCTGGCAGACAAGCTGTTTGTGATTGTCCAGCCGGGTGGAGCGACGGGGTTCGCTCCGACACAGATCAACCTCAACGCCGGGTTCGCGGTCGATGCGTCCGGCGACATCGGCTTAGGCGCGCTGGACCTGGTGCAGGCGGCCGGGGGGCTGAACCTCAGCAAGGCTCTGAAAGCCACCGCGTCCGAGGATTTCCCCGGGCAGTGGTCGTTCACCGGCACCTCCTTCAAGGACGAGTTTGTGGTCGTCACGGTCAACGGTGCGGTGCATAGCGACTACACCGTTTCCGGCAACACGATCGTGTTCAATACCTTCGCACCGGGCAGCAGCAATACAGTCGAGGCGACCTACATCGGCGGCACCACCGCCCCGGGCGACCCATTTGACGTAAACAACCGGGCGACCTTGTCGGTCGATCTTAACGACCCCTTATTCAATATCACGGGCAACGCGCTGGGTGCGATCACGCTTAACGAGTTGGTCGATGCGATCGCCGGCAACAGTGGCCCCGCAGTCCAGATCAATGCAAACGGTCTGGTCACCGGTGCGATCGACGTGACCGCGCTGGGTTCGACTGCCAACGACGCGGTGACCTTGGCGGTGAGTCTTGACCACCTCCTGAACCCACAGATTCAGGTCAATGAGGGCGCTCTGCGAAGCCTGTTCCATAACATCGACTTCAACCTCAAGACGATCGTTCAAGGGATCGACGCGCTGCTGGCACTGCTGCAAGATGGTCTTGAAAGCGAGTTCCTCTCCAAGCTCCCGGTTGCCGGCACGATCGACACCGCCAACACGTTCATCGGCAAGCTGCGGACCGAGTTCGTCCAGCCGCTGGAGGACCTGCTGAACAACGTCGGCGGGACGCTGGAAGAAGTCGCGATGTCGGTCGAGCAGTTCGTGTTCGACAAGCTCGGCCCCAGCGGCCTGAATATCCTGGGCGACCGCAACGGCGACTTCGCCATCACCGTCGGGGATGTGGACATCATCCTGACCCAGGAGCTGTTTGACATCCGAGTGAAACTCGCCGGCGAGGACAAGGTTCAGGTCGACTTCGATGCCGGGCTGGGCGGCCTGCCGTTCAAGGTTGATGCCACCGGCGGGGTGGAGTTCGGATGGTCCTACGAGATGGACCTGGGATTCGGTCTGGATAAGTTCAAGGGCTTCTACTTCGCGGTCAACGACCCCACCGACGTGGTCAATGGCACCGACCCCCGCCCGGAGATCACCCTGGATATCGGTGTCGGCCTGATCGTCGATAACTCCGGCTCCACCCCCGTGCCCACCTCGCTGGGTGTGGATCTGTTTGGCTTGCAACTCAAAGCCACCGACATCGTCGATACCAACGGCGATTCGGGCACGTTCGTTTCCGGGGAACTGAACCTGGACCTCAGCGGCGAGCAGATCATCTCCAACGGATTGAGCACCTATGGCTACGACGTCTACGGCATCTACGCGGGCGACTTGTTTAATGATTTCTCTGATGTCTTCGACGCCAGTGTAGACCTCACAGCGCAGATCGATCTGCTGTTGGAGGCTGAAATCACTTCCAACCTCCCGAACATCTCTACGGAGTTGTATGCGGGCTGGTCGTTGACGATCGACACGACCAACGGCTTACAGACAGGCCTGCCGGAGGTCGAATTCAGGGACATCACGCTAGACCTGGGCGACTTCATCGGCAAG
>JAJRRS010000082.1 GCA_024279275.1 Planctomycetota bacterium
CATCCAACTGCACTCGACCGACCGACCAAGGCTCAGATAGCCCCAGGATCGTCTGATATAGCTCCGCATCTCGCATGGGCACACTCCTTAGGTGCCCGTTTTACTCTCAATCAACACCCACGGAAATCCCGGAAGGACCTTAATTATGTTGATTAGCGTTTATTCGCGGCTGATTTCGCCCGGTTTTTTGTGCGTGTGTCTCACCCTGTCACGCCAGGATATCCAGGTAGGCTTTGATGGCGTTGGTCATGCCTAGTTCCAGTGCGTCGGCGATGAGTGCGTGGCCGATGGAGACTTCGAGGATGCCGGGGATGGTGATGAAGTGGGGGAGGTTTTTGAGGTTGAGGTCGTGGCCGGCGTTGAGGCCTAAGCCCAGGTCGGTGGCGCAGGCGGCTGCGGCGGCGAAGTTTTCGTATTCACGTTTGAGGGTGTCGCCGGCTTGTGTGTGGGCGACGGCGTAGGCTTCGGTGTAGAGTTCGATGCGGTCGGTGCCGGTGTTGGTGGCGCGTTTGATTTGTTCGGGGTCGGGGTCCATGAAGAGGCTGACGCGGATGCCGAGGGATTTGAGTTCTTGGACGATGGGTTTTAGGCGGTCGAGGTCTTGGGTGAGGTTCCAGCCGTGGTCACTGGTGGATTGGTTGGGGTCGTCGGGGACTAATGTGCATTGGTCGGGTTTGGTTTTTCGGCAGTGGTTGAGGAATTCGCCGAGGAAGGGGTTGCCTTCGATGTTGAACTCCCGCCCCCGGAAGTTGGGTTCGGCGAGGAGTGTTGCGATGTCGTTGACATCCTGGTGACGGATGTGGCGTTGGTCGGGTCGGGGGTGGACGGTGATGCCTGCGGCGCCTGCGTTGAGTGCGAGTCTTGCGGCGTGGACGACGCTGGGGGTGTTGCCTTGGCGTGCGTTTCGCAGGAGTGCGATCTTGTTGACGTTGACGCTGAGTTGTGTCATGGGGGGGATAGGGTATGGGGTCTGGGGTATGGGGTCTAGGGGCTGGGGCTGGGGTGCGGTGCTGACTTGGTGATCGGGGTGTGGAGATCCATGGGAAGAATTAAAAATAAGACAGAATTATCTTTACTATAGAGACTGGCCGATATAGAGTCTTAGTAGATGAATAAGGCCGACCGATGACCGGCCCGCCGCGTCCGGGTGAGGTGGGGTACCGGGGGGTGCCGGGGGGTGCCGGAGTTAATCCGGTGTAGTCCGGGGAAACTTCTGGGGGGCGTGAGCAGGGTCGACCGGAACGGGCCATGAGAGCAGTCCAACGCGGTAGCGCGGAGGGCTGAAGGTGAGTGAGCCGGCCGTGTAGTGGCGAGTGGTTCGGTGCCGTGATTGGGGGTGGCGCTATGGGCCCAACCGACGCTGTGCGGCTGGCTGTTTTATTGAGGTGAGGTTCATTGAAGAATGACGTTCGCCGGGGACCTCTGGATGTTTTGGGATACCCCACCGAAGCCCCGCAGACGGTGCATCAGTGGGCTTTGAATTGTTATTTCAGGGCTTGGTGATTTGTGTTGGGCATTAATAAAATTGTTGATGCGTTGTTGGGGCATCCCGTCGTAATACTGGGGCGCTAAACCGCAAGCGTTCATTATGAGGCAGAGATTTAATTTTTGCGGCTTTATTGTGGAGCGGTCATGGTTTTACATTGGAAAGACGGGTATACGACGGGTGTGCCGGAGCTGGATGAGCAGCATCGGGGGATTTTTGCTTTGGTGAATGAGTTGGGGGAGCTGATCGAGCGGGGTATTTATGACAGCGCGGAGGTGGATGGGTTGTTGGAGACGATGGGGGCTGATATTCAGAAGCACTTCACGCAGGAGGAGGGGTGCATGTTGCGGCATGATTGTCCGATGGCGCAGAAGAACAAGGAGGAGCACGAGCAGTTGCTGGGTATCTATCTTGATTTTCTGTCGGCGTTTGGTGATCGCAAGGCGTTGGCTGGGTTGGCGGGGTTTCACTTGGCTGCGGGGGGCTGGTTGTTGGAGCATATCTGTTTTGTGGACATCCACCTGAGGTCATGCCTGGGGAAAGATTCGGGGTGATGGCCAGGGGGGGGAAGGCGTCAAGTTAGCCTGGGATCGTCACGATAAGTTCTATAACGCACCGCTGGGCTTAGGGTCCGATAGGGTCGGGCGGGGTGGAATTTGGCTGCCTGAGATTGGTTGGGTGTGGCATGGGTCTGTGGTTGTGAGTGCCACGGGTGGTCGGGGATCGTGTTGTTTGACCATGAGGATTAAGCGTATGTCGGCTGGATCGAGAGGGATGACGGGTGGGGGGGCTGGATTCGCCGATCGTTGGCGTGTGACGGTGGTGGTTGCGGTGTTGTCGCTTACGGGGGTTGTTTGTGCGTGCTATTTTTCCTGGCGGGATCAGGTTCAAGAGCATCGTCACGAGTTTCAGGACCGTATTGACGGGTTCGCGTCTGCGATCGCTGAGCGTCTGGATCATTATGAGACGGCGATGGAGATGGCGCGGGGGTTGTTTGCGGCGAGTCAGGATGTGACGCGGGACGAGTGGCGTGCGTATACGACTTCGGACGGTTTTTACAGGCAGGTTCCTGGGGCTTACGGGTTTGCGTACATCCAGCGTGTTGAGGCGGAGAGGCTTGAAGAGTTTGTTGAAGCGACCCGGGCTGGAGGTGCGCCTGGGTTTGAGGTGTTCGATACGGACTTGTATGAGCCTGCCGATTACGATGATTACTGTGTGGTCAAGTATCACGAACCGGTGGAGCGTAACGCTGAGGCGATCGGGTTGAACGTGGCGTCGGTCCCGGCGTCTTCGGACACGATGTGGCGTAGCGTGGATCTGGACAGGGTGGCGTTTTCGCGTAGTTTCAAGCTGCGGCAGACGGGTTCGGCGCAGGTGGGGGTTGTGTTGTACCTGCCGATTTTTCCTGGCGGGGCCGATGTGAGTACGGCCCAGGCCCGTCGGGGTTCTGTTTCGGGTTGGATCGGGATGCCTATGGGGATGAGCGATTTTATGACCGGGGGCTGGGCTTCGCGGTGGCATGACATTGATGTGGTGTTGTGTGAGGATTCGGGATCAGATTCGGATTGTGCGTTGTTTGTTTCGCAGGCGATGGCGCAGACCCCCGGGGCGGTGTTGGGCGTTCCCTCGCGGTCGGGGTATCGTTCGTTGATCTCGGTGGGGGAGTGGGCCTGGGTGCTTCACGGGCGGGATCCTGACCCGTCGGTTGCCTTGACATCCCCGGCTGTTGTCCGGGTCGGTGCTGTGGGGAGCGTGATCGGCCTGTTGCTGGTGTTGTTGACGGGGTCGTTGACGTGGACTCGTGACCGGGCGCAGCGGTTGGCGGAGGATTTGACGGTTTGCCTGAGGCAATCCGAACAGCGGTACGCGTTGGCGATCCACGGGTCACACGATGGGCTGTGGGATTGGGATCTGACGACGGGGAAGGTGTATTACGCTCCGCGTTGGAAGGAACTGCTTGGCTTGGCGGAGGATGAGGTTGGGGACCAGCCTGAGGCGTGGTTTGGTCGGATCGTGTCCAGCGGGTTGGCTGAGTTTCATCTGTGCCTGACCCGGCACATCGAGGGCGAGAACGAGCGGTTCGACATCGAGATCGAGATGAACCACACTGATGGCACGACGCGGTGGATGCTCTGCCGTGGTGCGGCGGTGCGCGGTGAGGATGGCAAGGCGGTTCGGTTGACGGGGTCGCTGGCGGACATCACGGACCTCAAGCACGCGCAGGACGAACTTCTAAAAATGGCGCACCACGATCGGCTGACCGGGCTGGCGAATCGGGCGTTGTTCACGGATCGGCTAAGTCACGCCATTGCCCGTGCCAAGCGCAACCCCGAGTACCGGTTCGCGGTGCTGTTCTTGGACTTCGACCGGTTCAAGGTGATCAACGACAGCATGGGGCACGGCGTGGGCGACCGGCTGCTGGTGGGGATGGCTGAGCGTATCCTGGGGGTTGTGCGCGAGGTCGATATGGTGGCGAGGTTTGGCGGGGATGAGTTCGTCGTTCTTCTGGACGGTGTGCAAAGTGTCAGTAATGCAGAGGAGTTAAGCGGGCGTTTGCTGGCTGCACTGGCTAAGCCCTTTACCATCGATGCCTGTGAGATCGTATCGACGGCGAGTATCGGGGTGGTGGGCAGCGAGTTCGGGTACGAGAACGCGGAAGATGTGATCCGTGATGCGGACTCGGCGATGTACCAGGCCAAGGCTGAGGGCAAGGCCAGGTATTGCCTGTTTGATGCACAGATGTACACGCACGCGGTTCGGCGTCTGAAGCTGGAACAGGATCTGCGCCACTGCGACTTTCAGGAGCAGTTCAAGGTTTACTACCAGCCGATCATCAACCTGGAATCCGGGGAGATGTCCGGGTTTGAGGCGTTGCTGCGTTGGGACCACCCGGAGTACGGGCGGGTTGAGCCGGACGAGTTTATCGGGATCGCTGAGGAGACCGGGACGATCGTCGAGCTGGGTGAGTGGGTACTGGTCGAAGCCTGCACGCAACTGGCTCGTTGGCGAGTGCGGTTCGACGAGGCCTCGGATATGAGTATCAACGTCAATCTGTCCAAGCGGCAGATCATGCACGCTGATTTGTTGAATGTGATCAGCGGCACGTTGGAGCGGACGGGTATCCCGGCCTCGGCGTTGAAGCTTGAGATCACCGAAACCACGGTCATGGAAAACTCTCAGAGCATCATCACCGTGATGAAGCAGATCCGTGAGTTGGGCGTACACCTGGCGATGGATGATTTCGGGACGGGGCACTCGTCATTGAGCTGCCTGCACCAGTTCCCCATTGATCAACTCAAGATCGACCACGGCTTCATCAAGAACATGCAGGAGCATCGCGAGTTTGCGGCGGTGATGGATGCGATCGTGACCCTGGCGCATTGTCTGCACCTGGACGTGGTGGCTGAGGGTATTGAGAACAACGACCAGCTCGTCCAGCTCCAGGCGATGGACTGCAGGTTTGGTCAGGGCTTCTTATTCGCCAGGCCGATGCCGTCTAAGGAGGCGACCGATTACCTCGCCGATTACCTCGCCGACCACCGGCCCGGTGCTTCTAACGCGGCCTGACGCGGGGCCGCTACATTTTGCATGTCCGGACTTCGTATTTACAGAGATAAAATCGTTTGGTTGCCTGCGGCTCAGCTTCAATTTTGGAGGCTGCGCTGAGCCGGGTGTTATGCGTGTGGCGCGATCTACGTCACCACCTCCCATGTATTGCGGGAGACTCTCAGCCGGCGGTTCCCGTCGATCGCGGATGTGCAGGACTTGTTGACTGCTAAGGGGGCGACGATCCATCGGGGGATTTATCTGGATACGCAGGCGGGGAAGGTGATTGCTGAGGATGATGATCCGAATCTGAATGCGGATACGGCGGTGCTGGTGATTAGTCGGGAGGGGTGAGGGGCTTTTCGCGGCTAGGTTTCAGGTTGACTTTTGAAGATCGCTTCTTCGGGATTCTCTATCGCCGACAGTATATTCTCTGCAACTTTGTCAATCAGTTTGTTCCCCCAGAAAGGATCATTCGTGTTGTAGTAAATGACGCGAATGTGTTGAAGGTCAAAAGGTACGTCGTTTTCATTTGAGGAGATCAGAACCACGGGCTTCTGTAGTGCGTGGGCTAAACCTAATTCGTAAAATACATTTGGGTTTCGGGAGGTGAGTTCAGCGACAAGAACTTTTGCTGTGTTGATACCAGACCACACCTGATCGATTATCTTGCCGGTCCCAAATATCTCGTTGTCCGCACGAACAGGCTTAAGTCCGGCTTTCTCAATTGCCGGCTTGTAGACCGTTTCGTAATAACCACCAATTGGAGATGCAAATGGCATCATTACGAAGCACGAGTCAGTTGAGTCAACTTTTACTGTGCGTTCCAGCTTCTTTAGAGTTGTAGATTTTTCAGTCTGTTCGCCAGCAGTATGAGAAACATCAGCAACCCTATATTTGCCGTCGTGTTCAGCCAGTAATTCGGCGTCGAATAGGGATGAACGAAATATATCGTCAAACTCACGCGCCTTATCTGCGGGAATTTTGAACTTATCAACTAAAGCGTTATGAAAAAACTGAGTGTCTGGAAGATTCTCGCCTCGGTAGTGTCCGTATACTTCTGCTATTATAGGTGCAACTAGTACAGCCTCACGCTTTCCTGCAAGTGCGTCTTGTGGAGTCTGGGGGCGTAGTATTCTCTTAGCGCGATCGGTAACGGAGATGCGTCCATCTGAGGGGCGATCTAGGAATCCATACTTGATCCCCGAACTCACTTCGACCGTGTAAGGCCCGGTGTGACCGACGCCTAAGAATGAGGCGGACTCTTTGACGCTACACTCTTTGCCTGCGTTCTGCTCAAGTATTGCCTTAGGTATACGTAGAGCCTTATCCACCGAGTGCCTAGGATATTTAGCAGGCGGGGAAACGGCTTTCTTTTTTGATTTGGCTCTTTTGACGGGTTTATTTTTTGCCTTTTTCTTTGCCATTTGGCTCATTCGCTTTCTGTTAACGCGCGCTATGTGAAGATTCTTGCCAACTCTTAAGTGTTCTTTAACGGTAGTTCTTTGTAACTTGATATTGCGGCCAAGTCAACAGGTATGATTGGATTTTGTTTGGCATTGTGTTGGTGGTAAGTGGCGATGGGCTAGTAACTTAATGGCTGCGTTGTTTTGTATTCTGCTGCAAGAAAAGCCCACGCATTCAATGCGTGGGCTTCGGGGTTGATTGGGGTGTCAGGTTGATGCTTACCCGCGTTGTAGTTTTTCTACGATGCTTTTGTCTTCGAGTGTGGTGATGTCGGAGGTTATTTCGACGTCGGCGGCGATGTCGCGCAGGAGTCGTCGCATGATCTTGCCGGAGCGTGTTTTGGGGAGTGCTTCGGTGAGCTTGATTTTGTCGGGTTTGGCGATGGGGCCTAGCTCTTTGCCGACGTGTTGGGCGAGTTCTTTTCTGAGTGCTTCGGCGGCTTCGCCGACGGGCATGTCGGTGCGTAGGATGACAAAGGCTGCGATGCCGGTGCCTTTGATGTCGTGAGGGAAGCCTACGACGGCTGCCTCGGCGACGGCGGGGTGGCTGACGAGCGCGCTCTCGACTTCCATGGTGCCCAGGTTGTGTCCTGCGACGATGATGACGTCGTCGATACGGCCCATGATCCAGAAGTTGCCATCTTCATCTTTGCGTGCGCCGTCGCCTGCGGTGTACATGCCTGGGACTTTGGACCAGTAGGTGTCGATGTATCGTTCGCGGTCGCCGTAGATCCCTCGGAGCATGGCGGGCCAGGGTTTGCGTATGACGAGGATGCCGCCGGTGTTGGTTTCGACTTCTTCGCCTTCTGAGTTGACGGCGGCGATGTCGATGCCGAAGAACGGGGTGGTGCAGGAGCCGGGGGTGGTGGTGGTGGCGCCGGGTTTAGGTGTGAGCATGTGTCCGCCGGTTTCGGTCTGCCACCAGGTGTCGACGATGGGGCATTTGCCGCCGCCGATTTTTTCGTGGTACCACATCCATGCTTCGGGGTTGATGGGTTCGCCTACGGTGCCCAGTAGTTTGAGGCTGCTGAGGTCGTGCTTTTCGGGGTGTTCATCGCCCCACTTCATGAAGGCGCGGATGGCGGTGGGTGCGGTGTAGAACTTGGTGACTTTGTGGCGTTCGATCATGTCCCAGAAGCGGTCTTCTTTGGGGAAGTTGGGTCCGCCTTCGTACATGAGTGTGGGGACTTGGTTGGGGAGCAGGCCGTAGATGATGTAGGAGTGTCCGGTGATCCAGCCGATGTCGGCGGTGCACCAGAAGAGTTCGTTGGGGTCTTCGGGATGGAGGTCGAAGGTGTATTTGGCGGTGAGGTAGGTGTAGACCATGTACCCGCCGGTGGTGTGCATGATGCCCTTGGGTTTGCCGGTGGAGCCTGAGGTGTAGAGGATGAAGGCGAGGTCTTCGGCGTCGAGTTGCTCGGCGGGGCAGTCTTCGCTGGCGTCGGCCATGAGTTCGTGCCACCACTTATCGCGGCCGGGTTTCATGGTGATGTCGTTCTTTGCGTGTTGGACGACGACGCATGTTTCGACGAGGTCGGTGAGGTTCATGCCGTCGTCTGAGTTTTGTTTAAGTGGGACAACTTTGCCTCTGCGCCATCCGCCGTCGGCGGTGATGATGATCTTGGATTTGCCGTCTTCGACGCGGTCGCTGATGGCGTTGGCGCTGAATCCCCCAAAGATGATCGAGTGCGGCGCTCCGATGCGTGAACAGGCGAGCATGGCGATGGCCAACTCTGGGATCATGGGCATGTAGATGGTGACGATGTCGCCTTTTTTGACGCCGAGCTTCTTGAGGACGTTGGCGAACTTGCTGACTTCTTTGAGGAGGTCGCAGTAGGAGAAGTTGATGATGGTGGGTTTGCCGTCGGCGTCGAGGGCTTCTGATTCCCAGACGATGGCGGTCTTGTCGCCGAGGCCGGCTTCGACTTGGCGGTCCAGGCAGTTGTAGGCGAGGTTGGTCTTGCCGCCGACGAACCACTTCGCGTCGGGGAGTTCCCATTCCAGGACCTTGTCCCAAGGCTTGAACCAGTGCAGGTCTTTAGCGGCCTCACCCCAGAACCCCTCGGGGTCGTCGATGGAGCGTTTGTATAGCTGTTGGTATTCGGCATCGTTTTTGATGTGGGCGTTGGCTGCGAAGTCCGCTGGTGGGGGGAACTTACGGGACTCCTGCAGGACGGAGTGCATCTGGTCGGAGTTGGTGTTGGTGGTGCTGGACATCTGAGGGACTCCCAAAGCCTGGTTAATGATGAAACGGTTTCAATAGGATAACAAGGTAGGCGGACGAACAGGCGGGGGCATATATAAATACTTATCAATCCGAATAATAGCAGTTTAGCCCGGGGGGTCGTTGCGGGCAAGGGGTGTGCCGACGGTCAGGGGGTGGGGCGGGTGAGGGCCATCCTCACGGGGATCAAAAGACCTTGCTTGCACCCATTGATGGATGTTAAGTCCCGCTTGTCCGAGGCCGAATGGATTGTTGGGGTAAATCGGTCCAGGAGCCAGCCTATGTATTTCCGCGTTGACTCCGCTCGCCATCCGCGGCGAAAGGTGTGGTTTTGTCGTGTGTGAGGCTTGGCAAGGTGTTTGAGATACAGGAGGCAAAATATGAAGTTGAAGCTTACGATTGGCAAGAAACTTGGATTGGGTTTCGGCGTTCTCGTTGCGTTGATCGTAGCCAGTTCGACGATCACCTATTATGAATTAAGCGAATTAAACAACACGGAGTCACTGGTGGTGGACCTGCGTTATCCGACCATGATTGCTGGGCGGGATATGGTCAACGGCATGAACCACTCGCTGGCGGGCCTGCGGGGGTACATGATTCTGGGTGCGGACCCCGCGAAGGCGGAGGTTTTCAAGAAGGATCGGGCCGATGCCTGGAAGGAGATTGATGACGCCTTAAAACAGATGGAGGCGTTTGCTGTGAACTGGACGGACCCGGCGAATATCGAGTATCTCAATCAGGTGAAGAAGGAAGTTGCCGGTTTCCGCATCGCACAGCAGGAGGTCGAGGATATCTCGCACACCGACGAGAACATCCCATCGTTTAATATGCTGCAGGTCGAAGCGGCCCCCCGGGCGGGCAAGATGCTTGCGGCTGTGACGGCGATCATCGACGAGGAGAGTACACTCGAAGCGACGCCGGAACGTAAGGCTCTATTAAAAGACATGGCGGACACGCGCGGTTCGCTCGCGGTGGGCTTTGCCAACATCCGCGAGTACCTGCTATCCGGCGATACGAAATTCCAGGGCAACTTCGAGAAGAAGTGGGCCATCAATGAGAAGGTGTTCGAGATCATCCAAGGGAAGCTGGGCCTGTTCACCGCGACGCAGCGGGAGCAGTGGGACATTTATGCGGCTAACCGCAAGGACTTCGCCCCGCTGCCGGGGAAGATGTTCGCTTCCCGAGGCGAGCCGGACTGGAACCTGGCTAACTACTGGCTGGGGACCAAGGCGGCACCCCGCGCCAAGGCGATCAAAGGCCTGCTCGCCAAGATGGCAGAGTCGCAGCAGCAACTGATGACCGATGAGTTGGACAACCTTAAAGCGGTGAACTCCTCGGTGGTAATCACCCTGATCGTCGCGACGGCGAGCGCGGCGTTGATTGGTATTTTCGTCGCCCTGTTCCTGAGCCGCCGGATCGTTGGAGCGTTGAAGGTGCTGGTGGATCGGACCGAGCAGATCGCCGGGGGGGATCTGACCGGCGAAGCGATTGAGGTCAGGTCCAAGGACGAATTGGGCACACTGACCCAGGCGACCAATAAGATGCTGGGCAACCTTCAGGAGCTTGTGTCGCAGGTCGGCTCGACGTCTCAGGAGGTCGCCGGTGCGGCGACGCAGATTGCGGCGAGCAGCGAGGAGATGGCTGCGGGTATGGGCGAGCAGAATCAGCAGATCACGCAGATTTCGGCGGCGGTGGAAGAGATGTCCGCCAGTATTGTCGAGGTGGCGCGCAAGAGCGGCGAGGCTGCGAACAATGCGCAGGAGTCGGGCAAGGTTGCGCAAGAGGGCGGGCAGGTTGTTT
Organism: Planctomycetota bacterium; assembly: GCA_024279275.1. Lineage (GTDB taxonomy): Bacteria > Planctomycetota > Phycisphaerae > Phycisphaerales > Phycisphaeraceae > JAJRRS01. Next base: position 10,523 of record JAJRRS010000082.1, read on the forward strand.
CCGAGACGATCCAGGGGATGAACGAGATCAGTGAGGCTGTGTCCGCCAGCGCGGCGAGTGTGTCTGAGTTGGGCAAGCGTGGCGAGCAGATCGGTCAGATCATCGAGGTGATTAATGATATCGCGGACCAGACGAACTTGTTGGCTTTGAATGCGGCGATCGAGGCGGCGCGTGCTGGGGAACATGGCCGTGGGTTTGCGGTGGTTGCGGATGAGGTGCGCAAGCTGGCCGACCGTACGACCAAGGCGACCGAAGAGATCGGCGAATCGATTACCGCGATCCAGACGGAGACGGATCAGGCGGTGCAGCGTATGGACGCGGGTACGGAGCAGGTGCGGGTCGGGGTGGAGAAGGCTACCCGGGCCGGGCAGAGTTTGGAACAGATCGTGGCCGGGGCGCAGGAGGTGGCGGGGATGATCGAGTCGATCGCGGCGGCTGCGGAGGAGCAGTCGGCGGCGAGTGAGCAGGTCAGCCGGGGCATCCAGTCCGTCAGTTCCGTCACCAGCCAGAGCGCCGAGGCGGCAAGCCAGTCGGCGATGGCGGCGTCGCAGTTGTCCACCAAGGCGGAGGAGTTGCAGGCGTTGGTCGGGCGGTTCAAGCTCTGATTATCTGCATACAATAAAGAACACCCCGGATCGGTCGGCACAACGCCGGCCGGTCTTTTCACATGGGCATACGTCGTCAGCGGGTTAGGCCGGGGAGGTGGGTGGGGTGAATTGCCGGGTGTGGGGGAGGGATGAGGTCTGATAGGGGGGGAGGAGCACCCGGCCCTTCGCTTCGCTCAGAACCGGCGTTGAGATACCTTACAATCTGATCCTCAGGCCCCAGGCCCTAAACCCCATGCCGATCCTCATTGACTGCTACAACGTGCTGCACGCGGAGAAGCCGGCGTCCCTTGCGGGGCTGGGGGAGGCGTCGTTGTGTGGGTTGTTGGCGGCGAGTTCGTGGGCAAAGAGTGGGGTGACGGTGGTGTGTGATGGTCGGCCTAAGCCGCATTCACCTGATGCGGGGGCGGTGGGTGCGGTGGTGTTGATTTTTTCGGGTTCGGGGCGGTCGGCGGATGATGTGATTATTGAGTTGATTGATAAGGACACGTCGCCTCGCCGGTTGACGGTGGTGTCCAGTGATCGGGCGATCCGCAGGGCGGCGCGTCGGCGCAGGGCGCGGGACTGGTCGAGCGAGGAGTTTCTCAAGCGGTTGGCGCGGGCGGGGCGGGGCGGTGGTGCCGGTGGTGGTGCGACTTCGCCGGGGAAGCCGACGGGTGGGCCGATGGGTGATGAACAGGTGGATCGCTGGCTGGATTGGTTTGGGATCGACCCTGAGTATGGCACGGGTGATCCCAAGAAGCGTTAGCTGCCGTGCGGGCCAAACGGGTGCAAGTTGTGTAGGATGTTGTGTCTACGACCCAAGCGACCCATTTAGGAAACGCGATGACCCAGACGAGCGATAGTGAGCAGCAGGCCCAGGCGGGTAAGCCGGCGTACAAGCGGGTGCTTTTGAAGATCAGCGGCGAGGCGTTTTGTAAAGTTGGGGGATTTGGGATCGATGGCCCGGAGCTGGATGTGATCGCCAAGGAGATCGTGGCGGCTGCGGGGTTGGGCACGGAGCTGGCGGTGGTCGTCGGGGGCGGGAATATTATTCGTGGTGCGACGCTCGCCAGTGAGGGGAGTATTGCGCAGGCGACGGCGGACCAGATGGGGATGCTGGGGACGGTGATTAATGGGTTGGCGCTTAAAGAGACATTAGAGAAATTTGGTCAGCCGGCGCGTGTGCTCAGTGCGATTAATTTGTCGGCGGTTGCGGAGACGTTTATCCGGGGCCGGGCGTGTCGGCACCTTGAGAAGGGGCGTGTGGTAATTTTTGTGGCGGGGACCGGGAACCCGTTTTTCACGACGGACTCGGCGGCGTCTTTGCGTGCTGCGGAGATCAACGCGGACGTGTTGCTCAAGGCGACGAAGGTTGACGGGATCTACGACAAAGACCCGAACAAGTATCCCGACGCGGTGCGGTTTGATACGTTGCTATTTAAGGACGCGATTGATCGTGATTTGCAGGTGATGGACCTGACGGCGTTTGATATGTGTCGCAAGCGTGGGATCCCGATTATTGTTTTTGATATGAAAGAGCCTGGGCACATCGCTGAGGTCGTGTCGGGCAAGGATCACGGCACGCGGGTGATGGTGGATTAATCGACTAGCTTCAATCTTTGGTCTGCAATCGGGTAGATTGCTTGGATTGAGGGTGACGGGCTGAAGACCGGAGATTTGATTATGGACCTGGATGAAATCCAATTAACGTGTGAAGAGTCGATGGACAAGGCGGTGGACCACCTTAAGCACGAGCTGCGCGGCGTGCGGACGGGGCGGGCGTCTACGGCAATGGTCGATTTTGTGAAGGTGGATTATTACGGTGCGCAGACGGAGCTGCGTCAGTTGGCGCGGATCACGATCCCCGAGCCGACGCAGATATTGATTAAGCCTTTTGATGCATCGTGTGTGAAAGACATCGGCAAGGCGATCGAGGTGGCGGGGCTTGGGCTGAACCCGGTGGTTGAGGCGAAGCAGGTCCGGCTGAACCTGCCGGCGTTGTCGGGTGAGCGTCGGGCGCAGTTGATCGGTTCGGTGAAGCAGATGGGCGAGCATGCGAAGATATCGATCCGCAACGCCCGGCGGGACGCGAACAAACATATTGATCAGGCGGCGAAGGACAAGACCCAGCATCTGAGCGAAGACAACGCGGATGACGCCAAGGACGAGGTGCAGAAGCTCTTGAAGTCGTATGAGGTGAAGGTTGATGAGTTAATTACGACGAAGTCTAAAGAGGTTCAGGAGATTTAAGGGGGCAGGTTTTGAGGGCGGGGGAGAGCCTGGGGGAACCGGGGCGATGGGGGAACCGGGGTGCGGGGGTGTTTGTTGTGGGATTGTTATTGGGTCCGTGGGTGGGCGTGTATTCATATCGGGAATTGTGGTTGCCGGAGGCCGGGGTCGGGAGGCCGGGCATGGAAAAGCAGGGTGTTCGCGCGGTGTTGAGCCGTGTGGTTGGGTTGTGTGTAGCGGGTATATTTTGCCTTGCGCTGGCTGTGGGTGTGTGTTGGGCGGACACGGATGGCGGTCGGGTGGAAGCGGCATTTGAGCAGTTGATATTGGAGGCCAAGGATCTGGGCACGTTGAAGGTGGCGGAGCATCGGGCGGTATTTGATCGTCCGCACCGGGTGGTGGTTGTGCTTGAGCCGAGTGATGGGCCGGCGGTGTTGCGTCGGCTCGGCGGGAAACTTACGGGGGATTCCTACGGCGATGTGTATATCCGCTGGCACCTGATGCCGGTGGTGGACGACTGGTTGCGCGGGCGTGCGTTGACGGCAGACCCGGGGGCGGTGGAATCGATGCCCGGCGATTCGTTGAAGGTGTTGCGTGATCTGTTTAAGTGGATGCCGGGTGAGGAGAAGACTCGATACCAAAGCCCGTTGAGTAAAGAGGGCAAGCGGATTGAGAAACGCTTGGGAGGGCTGCGCAGACAGACGCGGGTGACGGTGGGTGTGCCGCCATTTGAGAAAACATACTCCGGTCGAAGCGCGTTGCCGCACATGACACCCGGCGCTCGCCGAAAGGCTGAGCCGATAGTTAAACAGATTGAAGCTCTTCAAGAGCAGATCAAGCAGATGCGCAGTCGGGGGGTGGAACAATTGAACGAACGATCCCGCGATATGGCCAAGGCGTTTCGTGAATACCGCTTCGACCTGGCGTATGCCATGGTGCAGACCGGCGACAGCAAGGCGTTGAACAATGTGGGGCTGGCGATCGGTTCATTGATCCGCAAACGGCAGCGAGCCGGGCTGGATCTGATGCAGTCGACCTATAAGGCGATGCACGACGGCTACCTTGGGCGGTATGACGATCGTGCGTTGGCGTCGTTGCGGACGAAGCTGGTGAAGGCCGGCGCGGGTGCCAGGAAGTATGAGCCATACAACCGTGGTGGCGAGCCTGTGCCGAGGGACGTGAAGCCGGGGATGCGCAGCTTCGGGGCGTATTCGGCACACATGGTTGGGCTGTTGGAAGATCCGGGGCGTGTGCGGATGTTTGTGGTGAAGGGTAAAATTGACGAAGCGGATCAGCCGGCGGTCCCGTATGGTCCCTTCGAGCCTGATGCGTTATCGATTGATGACCTAAGGGCCGCGATCCGGGCGGCGGTGTACGAACTTTACACGGCAGAGCATCAGGGCAGCGACGCGAAAATCCGGGCGGTGTTGCCGATGGAAGAGGTTCGCCACGACAGTTACTACTGGCAGTTAAATCGTTACAAGAAGGGTACGCCGAGGTATCAGGAGGTGGTGTATGAGACGGGGAATCATGCACTGGTGTGTTGGGCGATGCTTGCAGCGGGGCAGTCGTATCAAGACCCGAGATTGAATCGGCGGATCAGTTGGGTGTTAGCGAGTGATACGCCTTACACCTACGACCGGGGGATGCGGCTGATGATGTTGTCACGATTAACGGGTGAGTCGTTCGGCCCCTGGGCGCAGCGGGATGCGTCATGGCTGGCGTCGGCGGTGACGGATAAAGGCAACTTCAACAGCGAATACTTTGGCGGCTCCAGTGTCGGGTACGGGGACCACGGCAGCGGATTTTACGGGGTGTTGGGCCTGTGGGGCGCGGATCGGGCTGGGGTTAAACTGAATAACAAGAAAGTCTGGGCACCGATCGACAAGCACTGGCGTGCCATGCAACAGAAGACGCCCGGCGATGCGGCGGCGGGTTGGGCGGTGGGGATGCTGACGAATTCGAGTATTAATAGTGGCGCAGGGCAGGCGCGAACGAAGACAACCCGCGCGACGGTGAGCCTCCCGATGACCGCGGCGGGGGTGGCGACACTGACACTGTCCGAACGATACCTCGTGGGGTCAAAACTTACAGACCCAACGAGAGATAATGTCTCGCGTGAGCTGCGCAAGGGGCTGCGCTGGGTTGATGAGAATTTCGACCCCGCGCAGGACTTCGACATGGACTGGTACTACACCATGTGGACGATCCAACAGGTCGGGCGGGCGACGGGTCGGCGGACGTTTAATGGCGTCGACTGGTTCCGTGAGGTGACCTCGGAGATGTTGTCGCGGCAGGGCAACGATGGGCTTTGGCAGGATGACAGCGGCAAGCAGGGGAAGCTGTTGTCGACGGGGTTTGCACTTTTGTATCTGGCGAATGCGTTAGAACCGGTTGCGGTGTCGAAGATACGGTTTGATGGGCGTTGGGATAATCGGCCGAACGATCTTTGGAACTTTGCTGAGTATGCGTCGGATATTTACGAGGTGGATACCGCCTGGCAGATTGTCGGGTTGGACCAACCGATGCAGGCGTTGGCGGATTCGCCGGTGTTGTATCTGGCGACGAATGAGCCGTTTAAGTTAAGCGATGCGGAGATTGATCGGCTGCGTGAATATATTGAGGCGGGGGGGATGCTGGTATTTAACCCCGAGGCGGCGTGGGGCCGGTTAAGTGGGAGCGTGGATGCGTTGGTGGAGGCGTTGTTTCCCGGGCGTGCGTTGGAGCCGGTCGCGGAGTTTCATCCGTTTTATAGTTTGCATACGAAGCTGGGTGCGGCTGTGCCGATGCAGATGGTGCATAATGGGGTTCGGCCGTTGGTGGTTGCGTTTACGAAGGATATTGGTCGGGGGTTGCAGACCAATGACTTGAAGCGTCACGGGGATAGTTTTGTTGCGATGTCGAACATTTATCTGTTCGCGGTGGGGACGGAGCCGAGGCGGGTTAGGTTGGAGACGGATTATGTGGTGCCGCCTGCAAGTTGGCCGACGGAAAAAATTGACGTAGCGCGAGTGCGGTACGACGGAGATTATGATCCGGAGCCTGGGGCGTTGGCGCAGTTGCGCGCGGTGATGGCGGGTGAGCAGGGGGTTGACCTGGTGGTACACGAGGTGAGTGCGGATGGGTTGGCGGATGAGCGTGTTGCGTTTTTGACTTCGGCAGGCGGTGGGGAGTTGACGGATGGTGAGGCGCGGGCGTTGCGAGACTGGGTGCTGGCTGGGGGGACGCTTTGGCTGGACGCTGCTGGGGGGACGCCGGGCGCGGTGAAGGCGACGGATGCGATGCTGGTGAAGTTGTTTCCCGATCGTGTGGCGACGCCTTTGGCGGACGATTCGCCGATCGTTACCGGGCAGGGGTTGGGGATGGATTCGCACGACGCTCGGCGTGTGAGTTACAGCCGATTCGCACAACGGCAGATGGGGCAGACGCATACGCCTCGGCTGCAGGCGTTGATGATTGATGGTCGGGCTGCGGTGATCTATTCGCCGGAGGATCTGACTGCGGCGCTGGCGGGGGTGGGGCAGTGGGGCGTGTTTGGTTACTCGACGGGATCGGCGCGGGCGTTGGTGGTGAACGGCATCCTCCATGCGGCGCGGTAGGATGTGGGGTGGGGTTTAGGGTGTGGGGTCTTGGGATCAGGGATCAGGGGATAGCCTGTTCTGTCCCGTAACATGCATTCCGATACCCGATACCCGGCCCTTCGCTTCGCTCAGAACCGGCGTTGTGAAAATGTATAAATCCCAGACCCCTAGACCCTAGACCCAAAACCATGAGCAATTTCTTTAGCCAACCGCGTGAACGTATCGGCACTTTTCCGACTCCTTTGGAGTTCATGCCTCGGCTGGCCAAGGCGCTGGGCGGGCCGAGGATTTATCTTAAGCGCGACGATCTGACCGGGCTTGCGTTGGGCGGGAACAAGACACGCAAGCTGGAGTACCTGCTTGCTGATGCGAAGCGAAAAGGTGCGACGCACTTCATTACCGAGGGCGGTGTGCAATCGAATCATGTCCGACAGTCTGCTGCTGCTGCGATTCTGGGTGGGATGCAGGCGGAGCTGGTGCTGAACACCCCGGCCCCCCGGGACACCCCGGATGCTGTCCCGCCGTTACAGGGGAATTATCTGATCGACGACCTGCTGGGCGCGAACTGCCACTTCGTCGCTACCGGTCCGGACCGCAAGCCGAAGATGGCGGAGTTAGCGGAGAGGATCAAGGCCGAAGGCCCCCCGGGTAGCGTGCCCTACGTCGTGGTGTCTGGCGGGTCCGATGCGGTCGGTGCGTTGGGCTATGTCGGGATGATCCTGGAGATGAACGGGCAACTTGTAGAGCAAGGTGTGAGTCCCCGGTGTGTTTATGTCGCCAACGGGAGTGCCGGGACGCAGGCGGGGATGCTTGTGGGCAAGACACTCTTCGGCGGGGGCTATGGGATCAAGGGCTACTGCGTCGTGCCGGGTGGTGCGGAGGAGATCACCCAGGACACGCTCATGCTTGCGAATCAATGTGCTGCGCGGATCGGGGCAGAGCCTGTTGATGCGTCGTTGGTTGTATGTGATGACACGCAGTTCGGCGAGGCCTACGGCACCCCAACCCCCGCCGCGCTCGAAGCGATCAAACTACTCGCCCACACCGAAGCGATCCTGCTGGACCCGGTGTATTCATCCAAAGCGTTTGCGGGCATGATCGCTGACATCCGTGCCGGAGTGTATGGCAGTGATGATGCGATTGTCTTCGTCCACACCGGCGGGGCGCCGGCGCTGTTTGCGAAGGTGGATATGCTGGGGCCGATTTTGGGAAAAACTGGACGGCCTCAACAGCGGCTATAGTCGCTAAACCTGGAAAGCTGGAAATAACTCGGGCTGACCGATCAAACGGATTGGCCACAAAAAGGCACAAAGGACACAAAGAAAGACGCAGTATTGGGCATGGCGTTATTATGCATACATCGTATTTGTGTCTTTTGTGCCTCTTTGTGGCCAACGCCCCTCCCCCTCCCGTTCTTACATCATCAATCATAAATCATAGATCAGAAATGCCCCCATGTCCGACCCCATCCCCTCCATCAGTGCCACCGAACTCAAGGCCATGCTCGACCGTGGGGATGCTATCGAATTGATTGACGTCCGTGAAGCGGTCGAGCACCAGATCGTTAGCTTGCCGGGTGCGAAGCTGATTCCCCTGAAGACGCTTCCCCAGCACGTCGAAGACCTCGATCCTGATAAGACCCAAGTTGTGATCTGCCGTGTCGGTGCCCGCAGCGCCATGGCCGTCGCCTTCCTGCGCGAACAGGATTTCGACGCGATCAATCTGACCGGCGGGATGCTGGGGTGGATCAAGGATGTGGATCCGTCGTTGACGGGGTATTGATCGGGCTGGCTGCAGCCTACCGTGACGTCCCCGCCTCTTGCGCCTACAATTCCGCCCATGAACAGGACACAACCTTCGGATTCCAAGGCTTTGGCTGACGAGCTGAATATCCACGCGGTGATTGCGGGTGAGGGGCGGCTTTCGCCGGGCGATGCGATGCGGTTGTATCACGAGGCGTCGATGCATGACCTTGGGCGGTGGGCGTCGGCGGTGTGTGATCGGATTCACGGGGGAGATGAAGTTGCTGGGGGGGCACGGCGCACCTACGTCATCGACCGCAACGTGAATTACACCAACGTCTGCTCGGCCCGGTGCACGTTCTGCGCGTTTCGGCGGGATGGGGATGAGAAGGATGCTTACACGCTGAGTACCGAGCAGTTGCATCGGAAGATTCGGGAGTTGGTGGATATTGGGGGGACGCAGGTGTTGTTGCAGGGGGGGATGCATCCGGATTTGCCGATCGGGTTTTATGAAGAGATGTTGTCGGGGATTAAGCGTGAGTTTCCGGGTGTGCATATTCATGGGTTTAGTCCGCCGGAGATTGTGGAGTTTGTGGCGGTGTTTGAGTTGGATGGGTTCCCGACGACGGCACCTGGGAAGAGTCACGAATTACCTACGGATGTTTGGGATGCGAAACTTGATGTGATCTTGAAGCGTCTGATGGCGGCGGGGTTGGATACGATTCCTGGGGGTGGGGGTGAGATATTTCCTGAGCATGTGCGTCGGCGGATCGGGCCGGGCAAGGCGACGGGGAAGCAGTGGCTGGATGTGATGTCGGCGGGGCATCGGTTGGGGATGAAGACCAGTGCGACGATGATGTTCGGCCACATTGAGGGGATCGCTGACCGTGTGATGCATATGGATGAGATCCGCGAGCGTCAGGATTTGGCGGTGAAGAATGATTGGGCGGGGGGTTATGTGAGTTTTATCAGTTGGCCTTTCCAGCGTGAGAACACGCCGTTGGGTCGTGTGCCTGATTGGGATGAGTCGTCGTGCGAACCGTTCCCGGGTGATGTGTTGGCGGACCTTGTTTTTGCGGGTGAGGTTGATGGGTGTGACAAGGTGGCATGTGATAAGGCGGTGCCGAAAGCTGGGAAATTGGTGCGGATGGCGGGTGCGAGCGAGTATTTGCGGATGCAGGCGATCAGTCGGTTGTATCTTGATAATATTCATTCGATCGGCGCGTCGTGGGTGACGATGGGGCCGAGGGTTGGTCAGATGGGGTTGTTTTACGGGGCGAATGATATGGGGAGCGTGATGATGGAGGAGAACGTGGTGAGTGCTGCGGGGACGACGTATTGTTTGGATGAGCCGGTGTTGTGTCAGTTGATTCGTGATTCGGGTTTTGTTCCGGCGCAGCGTGACAACGGGTACAACTTATTGAAGGTGCAGGATGGTGAAGATTCGCCGGACCTGCGGGTGACGGACTGGTCGGAGCATCGGATGAAGCGTTTGCATGTTGAAAGTGCCCCCGCCCCCGCCCCCGCCCCCGGAGCATCTCCCGGTGACGAGGAGGCGACAGTGCCTTTGACGGTTAGTGGAGGTGGAGGGGATTCGTAGGGTGAAGCGTGTAGCGGGGCGGGGGATTTAGCCACAAAAAGTCACAAAGGACACAAAAAAAAGGTGGGCGGTGGTCGTTGTGTATTGCGGTGGTAAGTATGTAAACGTCGATCCACGTCGTGCTATTTGTGTATTTTGTGCCTCTTCGTGGCTACGTCTTCCTGCTCGATTGGTTTGAGTCGTGTTGTCGGGGGAAGCGCTAAACCGCAAGCGTGTGCCGGGGGGGGCTGTGGTTTGGGGTTGTGGGTGTTATTCTGTGGCCATCACTTCCAACAGGGCGCGTGCTTGTTGGGCTTCTTCGGAGTCGGGGTAGTATTCGATTACTTGGTTGCAGAGTTTGCTTGCGAGGTCGGTTCGGCCGGCTTGGTGGTAGTTGCGTGCCAGTGCCATGTCTTCGCGTGCTCGGTCGGATGGGGGTTGGGGTTGTTTTTTGTTTTTGTGGTTAGGTTTAGCGGTTTGGCTGGCGGCGGGGTTTTCGATGGCGAGTTTGAGTTGTTCGGCGGCTTGACTTGCGAAGGTGGTGTCGGGGAAATCGTTGAGTAATTCTTCCAGTGCTTTGATACCGTGGGGATGGCTCCGTTGCAGGCGGTCCATGGCCCGTGCGAGTTTGCGTTGGGCTTCTTTTTCTCGGCGTGCGCGGACTTCGTTTAGGGGGGCGTCCAGTGCGACGATGCCTTTCTCAAACCAGTCAGGTGGCGGGAGTGTGTGGCCCATGCCGGGGACTTCGAGGTAGGTGATGTAGGCGAACTTGGCGCGCTTGAAGCCGTACTGGTAGGTGACGAGTGTTTGCATGCGGTTGCCGTCGGTTTCGCCGGTGAGCAGGACGTAGCGGTTGTCGCGTTTGGCTTTGCGCATGA
>JAJRRS010000083.1 GCA_024279275.1 Planctomycetota bacterium
CTGGTCTTGCGTGAAGTAGCGGATGCGTTGCTTCTTGTATTCGGTGGTGCTGTACAGTGTGCGGTGGGACGTCATGCCGAGGGGCGCAAGGCCGTCGGCGATGCGGTCGATGACCTGTTGACAGTCCGACTCGCTGCGGGCATGGATCATGGTGTAGAGATTGTAGGGCCAGGCATCGGAACACGGGCGTTGGTAGCAGTGGCTGACCTCGGGGGATTGCGCGGCGAGCTTGCCTGCCTGTTCGATGTGTTCATCGGCGACGCGCCAGACGACCATGCCGTTGGCGGTGAACCCGGCCTGGCGGTGACGCAGAATCGCTGCGAAGCGCCGCATCACGCCGGCCTCCTGCATCTTCTGCATCCATGACCGAAGCCCGTCGAACCCGACACCCAGTTCCAGACACGCCTGCTCAAACGGATGATCGACCAGCGGCAGGTCTTCCTGCAACGCGCGGATGTATGCGCGATCATCTTCGGTCAGCGCAACCGGGTCGGCCTGACGGTGTTGGTGCTTAGTCGGTTGTGCATCGGTTTTATTTGCCGGACGGTTGCCGCCAACGTCCAGCTTCACGCCGATCCTGAATGTCTTGATCGTCGGCAGCGCCAGGTAATCCTCGAAGCGGGCCTCGTCGGCCAGGCGTTTGAGGTGTTCGTCCAGTGACTCGCCGGGCGGGACGGCCAGTGTGAACCACAGATTGAACTCGGCCTCGCGTTTGTAGTTGTGGCTGACCCCGGGGTGCCGACTGACCACGGCGGCTGCTTCGTCGAGCCGAGCGTCTGGGATCCGTGCTGCGGCCAAGGTGCTGGTATACCCAAGCGCCTTGGTGTCGAAGATCGCTGATATCTGCCGGATGATCCCGGTCTCCTTGAGTTTCTTGACCCGCGATAGAACCTGCGCACCGGTGATGCCCATCCCCTGCGCCAGCGTCTCCCAAGGCGACAACGAAAGCGGGAAGTCGAACTGCATCCCGTTGAGCAGTTGCTTGTCCAACTCATCTAAAACAGTTTTGCTGGTGGGTTCCGCGGACGGGTTCATTTGCCGGCTCCGTTGTCGGGTTGCTTCTGTGCGATGTCGTGCAGCGTCTGGGCCAGCGTTGTAGACGCCCCCGATCCGCTGTGGCGCTTCAGCGCGTAGGCGCAGGGGTGCATGAACTTGTTGACCAGCCGCTGTGTCGCCTGGAGGATCGCGGCTCGCTGCGCATCGGTCAAGCCCGAGCAGGCAGAGAACAGGTCTTCCAACTCGCGGTCGTGGACGACCTGCGCATCCTCATAGAGCTGCTGGATCAGCGGACGGGCACGGCTCTCCGCCATCCATTGCTCGAAGGCGTCGATCTCTTCGTCCAGGATCTTCTCGCAACGGTCGATCTGGTTCATCCGTTGCCGTTGATTCTCAGCGACGATCCGACCCAGCTCGTCGATGTCGTAGACGTACACGCTGCCAAGCTCGCCTACCGCCGGATCGACATTACGAGGAACCGCCAGATCGATCAGGAACATCGGTCGACGCCGGCGTTTTTTCTGAATCGCTTCGATGCGCTCGGGGGTGATGATGGGCTTTGGGCAGCGGGTCGCGGTTACGACGATGTCGGCATTGGCGAGCTGCTCGTCCAGTTGGTCGTAGGGCACAGCCGAACCATCACAGGCCTCGGCAAGCACGCGGGCGTTGTTCAGTGTCCGGCTGGTGACAGTGAAATTGCGGGCGTCGGCCTGACGGAGGTGCTGGCAGACAAGCTGCGCCATCTCACCTGCACCCACGATCAATACATGCTTGTCGGCGAAGTTGCTGAAAATACTCTTGGCTACATCCACCGCGACCGATGGCACGGAAACCTTACGCCGACCCACTTCGGTTTCGCTATGGACCCGCTTGGCGGCGGTGAACGCCTGGTGGAATATCCGGTTCAGCAGCCGACCGGTCGTGCCTTGCTCGCTGGCCTGCGCGAAGGCGGCTTTGACCTGGCTGACGATCTGGTTCTCGCCTACGACCATCGAGTCCAGGCTCGACGCGACGCGGCACAGATGGCGTACCGCTTGCTCGTCCTTGAGCCGATAGAGGTGCTGCTTGAATGAGCGCACCGGGAGGTCGCGGGCCTGGGCGAGGAACGAGATGATCTGGTTCTCGGTCGGGTGGTCCTGCTCGGTGGCGATCAGAACCTCGACACGGTTGCAGGTCGAGAGGATCGCCGCCTCGCAGCCGGGGTACTGGTTGCGTAATAGCATCAGCGCGGTGGAAACGCCCTCGGGGCTGAAGGCGAGTTGCTCGCGGATATCGACCGGTGCGGTGCGGTGGTTCAAGCCAATCAGCATAATTGTCATGACGGTTCACTCCCCCCCCGGATTATCCCCGGATTGCCCCCGGATACCCCAGGATTATTCTCAAGGCTACGCCCCGGGTTGTTCTGGCTATTGATTGTTTTCTGCCGACGGGCTGACAACCACAGGGTCATGGCGTAACCCCACAGCAGCAGGATCGTGACGGCGTAGGCGGCGATGGCGTGGGTGGTTGGGCTCATGTGAATCCTCCCGCGGGGTTGGCCGCGATCATGTTCGACGACGGGTCATCCGCTTGCTGCATAGATAATGTTTCGGCCCGCTGCAAGCGGTAGCGCGCCGCGATCAGGCCGACCGCCAGCATCGTCACCGGTAAGAAGCAGAAAAGCAGTGTCATTTTCATCTCGGGTGCAAGCCCGATCGACGAGGGGTGGATGTCGGGCATCAGCTTGACCGACAGATACACCAAAGGCACATCAAGGAAAGCCACGACCCCGTACACCGCGCTGACCAACGCCCTTCGTTGACGCGACTCGATCGACGGGCGGATGACCAAGTAGGCGACGTAGAGAAGCCAGAGCACCAGGCTGAACGTCAGTCGGGGGCTCCATGTCCACCACTGGCCCCAGGCGCTGTGCCCCCAGATCATCCCGGTCAGCAGAACGACGCTGCACAACAGCACCGCGACCTTTGCCGACGATACCGCCAGGTCGTCCCAGACCTGCCGCCGCTGCCAGAGGTAGCCGATGCTGGCGATGAACGTGATCAGGCACGCCAGGAACGTGTTGATCGCAACCGGCAGGTGCAGGTAGAAAACTTTCTGCACCGTGCCCATCGTCGCTTCGGTCGGCGTCCATGCGAAAATCATCACGACCGCCGCAGCAAACAACGCCGCCGTCGCCAGCCAGTACGCGGTCCACACTTTTTTATTTACCGTATTCATAATCCGCCTCTTCAGGGTTCAAGGATCAACTCAAACACCAGCCAACTCACAACCAGATAGACCGCATCGAACGCGATCAACACCGTCAGGCCTACCGCGCCCAGCGGTTCGCCCTCGCCAAACAGCCGCATCATCATCTGCGTCGATACGATCACCAGCGGCAGCGACACCGGGAAAACAACGACCGCCAGCAGGCCGCCCTGTGATTGTGTCGAGCTGACCGCGGCGGCGAACAGCGTCCCGATCGCGGCGAACCCGACAAAGCCGCCAGCCATAATCGCAACGAACCCCAGCGGCGCGGCCGACAGGTCGAAACCAAACATCACCACCGCGACCGGCGTGACGATCAACGCCAGCGCCAACATCAGCGCCAGGTTGCTTATGAGTTTGCCCGCGTAGATCACGCCCCGGTCGATCGGTGCCAGCATCAGGCCCGCCAGTGCGCCGTCGTGACGCTCGACCGCCATGGTTTTCTCGAAGCACAACACCCCGCCGAACAGGTACGCCACCCAGAGTACCGCCGTGGCCGCCATCCCCGACTTCACCTGCTGGGGGCCTAAACCTAACCCAAGCACCACGACGATCAGCACACCCAACACCGCGACAAGCCCCAGTGTCTGACGGCTGCGCGCCTCAATACGCAGATCCTTAGCACTGACCAACATGATCTCACGCAGCACACGGGTCATCCGATCACCTCCCGCGTTACTTCATCGGCGTTGGCGTCTTGCGCGCGCCGATCAGAGACAACCCGGCCGCGCCCCAGAACCACGACGCGCTGCGCGAGTTCAAGACTCTGGCGCACGTCGTGGTTGGTGAGGATCACGGTCTTTCCATCGGCGTGCAGTTCGGCGAGCAACGCCGACACCGCCTGAACCGATGGCACGTCGAGTCCTGAGAAAGGCTCATCTGCCAGCAGCAGCTCGGGCGCGTGCATCAGTGCCCGCGCGATCGACAGCCGCTGCACCATCCCCCTGCTGAATGTCTTGACAACGCTTAGAGCGCGGTCGGCTAACCCGACGCGCTCGAGCATGTCCATGGCCCGCTGTTTGGGACGCGACACGTCGTACAACTTCCCGAAGAAGACCAGGTTCTCGATCGCTGAAAGATCGCGGTAGAGCATCGGCTGATGCCCGATCATGCCTAGCCTGGCCCGTAGCGCGGGGCTGGGACGGGCCGCCGACTCGCCGAAGAGGCTCAGTTCGCCGCGTGTCGCCGGGCTTAGCATCGCCAGTGTGTGCAGCAGTGTGCTCTTGCCCGCGCCGTTGGCACCCAGCAGCGCCAGGTACGACCCCGTCGGCACGTCCAGTGTGATGTCACGCAGCACCCACCGCTCGTCGTAGCGTTTGCTCAGCCCGCGCATCCGCACCGCCGGGGTCGCCGTAGTAATTTCGGCGTCGGTAAGGGGCGTCACGGATTCGGCGGTAATCGCTATCACGTCGGTTATCCCTACAGGCTCAGGGGTTCATGCGGTGACGCCGGCGGTCTGGGGCCTTTTGGTCGGCCTAAGCAGCACGACCGCTCCGGCCAGAACGAGTACCCCCGCGCCGACGCCTGCAATCAGCTTGATCGAGTCGGCCTGTGTTGGGGGAGCCAACGCGTCCGCTGCGCTTTGCAGTGCCGCTTCGCTGGCCTGGATCACAAGGCCCGTGTCCGTGCCGGGCTCGATTTTTTTGGCGGTATACATCCGGTACTTCTGCCCGCTGGCCTCGAACGGGTCGCCCGCCTCCAGCCCCTTGGTCATGACTTGTGTGCCGTCGTCAGGCAGGAAGACCATCAGGTGGTCGGTCGGCGCGGGGGTCGCCAGCGTGAGGTTAAAGACGCCGTCCACGATAGGCAGCTTGTAGTCCACACGGAACTCGCTGGTGCCCGGCAGCATCGGCATCTTGCTGATCAGGTTGTTGCCCTCGAGTCGGACACAGCACTCGTGAAACTGTGGGCCTGGCTGGATCTGGTTCGCCCCGTGCGGCAGAGGCAGTGCCATGGTGATCCGTTCCGGGTCTTCCGCGTTATCGGTGTTATCGGTTTGTTCTTCGTTCGCCTGTGGCGCGGGGGGTTGGACCGGCGTGCCGATGTAGCTTTGATTGGTGGGGTTATGAACCGACCAGACCTCGGTCACATGAAGTTCCGGCCCCATCGGTTTGACGATCAGGTGCCGTACCGCCACGCTCCACGCCGGCTCGATCTCTGTCGTTTCATACACCGGCGGTTCCGCGGGCTGTTTTGATATCTCGGGGTGCCCCTCAGGTAGAGGGGGATGGCCCTCTGGCAACGCGGCACTGTCTGGCTGTGTAGCAGGTTGGGTGGCAGGCTGTGTGGCAGGCTGTGTGGCAGGCTGTGTGGCGGGTTGTGTAGCGGGCTGCGTCGCGGGTTGGGTGGCGGGCGTGGTCTGCGCGTCCGGCTGTGTGGCTGGCTGTGTCTGTTGTGCGCTAAGGGGTGTTGCCAGGGCGAAGATCGACACGCAGGCGATCGCTGAAGTTAGAGAAGTAAGGTGTGTCATGAGGACGTCTCCGGGCAGTGGGTGGTGGTGGCTGGAGTCTGTAAAACGCATTGGCCCTCCCCGGCCAGTGCCAGGGGAACCGTGGCCGGCGCAAGGGTGCGGGGTCTGTTAATCGCGGTCTTGCTGGAGGTTTCGGGGGCGTGGACGTGGGCTGTTTCCCTCATCAGCCTGGGCATCAGGCAGAAGATTGCGCCGAGGGTCATGACGATCCCGCCGATCCATATCCAGGCTATCAGGGGGTTGATGATCGCTTCCAGTGCCACAAGTTTCCCGTCGTCTTCCCAGCCGGCGAGTGTCATATAGATGTCGCGCGTCAGCGTGGAGTCAAGCGCGACGTGTGCGCTGGGGTGGTCGTGCTCGCCCCCCATGCTCTTGTCGTAGAAGCGGAGTTGGGGGTGCAGCGACAGCTCCGCGCCACCGATGGCATCAGACGGGGTCAGGGTGACATGCGCTTCGATCGCGGTGTAGTTGGCCTGGCGGAATTGATTTAGCTCTCCACGAGTGACCGTGTACCCGTTGAGGTCGGCGGACTCGCCGGGGGTGAGTTGGAAGGTCTGCTTGGTAGAGAACAGACTCGACCCGGCTACGCCGACCATCAGCATGACCACGCCCAGGTGGACGAACTGCCCGCCGTACCGGCGGTGGTTGTTGTCGATCACGCGCAGGGTCGCGGTCAGTGGTCCTTCGTCCTCGATTTTGCGCCGCTGACGCACGGCCTGGATCAGGCCGGAGCCGATGCTGAAAACCGCAACCGTCGTGATCGCGGTGCAGATAAGTGCCCAGGGGTTTGTCAGGCCTAAGGCGACCGCGACACCGACCGCCACCGCGCCCGCGATCCCCGGGACGATCAGGCTTGCGATTAGCTTTTTCGTAGCATCCTTGCCGTAGCCCAGTAGCGGGCCTATCGACATGACCGCCAGCAGTGCCAGCGATATCGGGATAACGGCCGTGTGGTAGAAGCTCTGGCCGACACTCACAGGCTCGTCCAGGACGGCACCGCTGATCACGGGGAAGATCGTCCCGACCAAAGTCGTCAGTGTCATGAGCACCAGCAGGACATTCAGTGCCAGGAACGCGCCTTCACGGGTCATCAGCCCCTGCACCTCGTGCTCGCTCTTGAGTAGCGCACGGCGTCTAAGGATCACAACCAGACTCAGCAGCACACACACGCCCAGGAACACCAGGAAGAACGTCCCGATCACCGACTCGCCGAACGAGTGCACGGATTGCACGATGCCGCTGCGAGTCAGGTAGGTCCCGAAGATACATAGAAGGAAGGTGACTGCAATCAGTGACGCGTTCCAGATCTTGAACATCCCGCGGTGCTGCTGGACCATCACCGAGTGCAATAGCGCGGTGCCGGTCAGCCAGGGAAGCAGCGATGCGTTTTCAACCGGGTCCCAGGCCCAGTAGCCGCCCCAGCCCAGTTCGATGTACGCCCACTTGGCGCCCAGAATGATCCCGACGGTCAGGAACAGCCAGGATATCATCAGCCACTTGCGCGTCGCGCCGATCCACTGGTTGTCCTTGCGCCCGGCGATCAGCGCCGCCAGCAGCATCGCCCAGGGGATCGTGTACCCGGCATACCCGACAAACAACAACGGCGGATGCGCGATCATGTACGGATCCTGCAGCATCGGGTTGAGCCCCTGGCCGTCCACCGCTGTCACGGGCAGCTGCGCAAAGGGGTTCGCCGCGAAGAGCATCAGTGCGGTGAAGAACCCGCAGACCAGTGCCAGCGTGCCGAGCATGACGGATTGTTCCGTGCGTCCTCGGCTGCGGAACTGGCGCACCGCGACGGCCGACATGCCCGCGAGCAGCAATGCCCAGAACAACAGGCTGCCTTCCTGCCCGGCCCAGAACGCGGCGATCTTGTACCCCATCGGCAGGGCCCGTTCTGTATAGCTGGCGACGTAGGCGTTCTGGAAGTCGCTGTTGACCAGTGCCGTCATCAGTGCCGCGGACCCGGTCACGATCGCTATACCAAACAGCATCAGCAACCGCCGCCCCCAGACAAGCATCCGGTCACTCTGGAACTTTACCGCCGCGACCGCTGTAAACAGGGACGCCGCAGCCATCAACACCGCAGCCCCCAGGCTCAGGTTGCCGATCATCATGCTGTTCATTGGGCTTGCTCCAATCGTTTGGCGTGTTCCTCGGATTGATATTTGCTAGCACACTTGGTCATCAGGACGTCTGCCTGGAAGATGCGTGTGTCGTCGAGCTTGCCCTCAACCATTACCTCGACACCGGGCTTGAAGGTGTCTGGCACGACGCCCTGGTAATGGATGGTGAGGCTGTTGTTGTCACCCAGCAGGTCGAACCTGGCGGTCAGCCTCGCTGGGTAAACCTCGATATTCTCCTCGCTCACCAGCCCGTACAGGCGTACCCGGCGTGCCTGGTAATCCGTGCCCTGCAAGAAGTCGTCTACCTGCAGGTAGTAGACCCAGCCACTCTTGACCCCCGCGACGGCCAAGTAGCCAACGGAGGCGATCAGGACCAGCCCGGCGATCAACATCTTGACGCGTACATGTGTCATAAGCCCGACCTTTCATGCGGTACGTTGGGATAACATACACAAAGCCGGTGCCAGACGGCTCGATTGAATCCAATGCCATTGAATATTGTAAAGATAGTATTATCAGTTATTTACGGCGCATGGTAAGCCGCTGACCCGGCCTAAGGGGCGTGTCGATCTCAATCTTGAGAATGGGCTGAGCGGGCAGGTCTTGTGCTCGGGAAGTGAAGGGGGCCGGTGGGTGGAGAGTCGGTCCCTGTCACAGGCCCGTCATCACAGCCGCGGCTGTGTTGGACACCTCCCGGCCCAAAGCAGCGGTGGCATGGTCAATCGCCGAACCGGTCGTATTGCTCGTCCTTGTGGTCCTCACCATGACACGACAGGGTGCATGACCCGGCCCGCGAGCCGGCATCGATGAAGGTCGGGCCGGTACCCAGCTTCTGTGAAGGAAAGACCACCGAGGTATCAAAGTTGATCAGGTGGCTGTTGTTCATGGGGGATCCCTGCACCAGGCCGATCCCGTGCGCGTCGTGGCAGGCGGAGCATGATGCGCTCTCCTTGACGATGTGTTTTTTGTGCAGTGAGAAGGACTCGTCGTTGAGGATGCTGGTTCTCTCGTGGCATTGGTAGCACAATGCGTAAGCCGATGTACTCTCGGAGACCCGGTTGGCGGTGTCGTAGTTGGCTTTGAGTAGTGGGCGGAAAGTGGAGCCGTGTGCGCCGTCGGCGGCACCGGTATTGGAGCTGTGGCAGTCCGTGCAGTAGATGATGCTTGCCGAAGTGAGGCCGGGCTTCAGGCTGGGCATATCACTGTTGCGTCCGGTAGCCATGACCGGGTGGAACGAAACCGCTGAGGGATCGAACTCCAGGCGTGTGTTGTTCTGCACGATCTTGCGGCTGATCTGAGGCTGTAGCGCGGACTGGTCGCCGTGACACTTCAGGCAGACCTCGTACTCGAACTGTGCTTGTGGAGTCGGCGATCCGGAGCGGGTGATGCCGTCGATCGATCCGAAGTTCGGGTGGATAGTCGGTGCTGCGGCGGTGCCGGTGTTCATGGAGTGCGGTTCGTGGCAGTTGGCGCAGCTTACGTTGTTGGGTATCGGGTCCGGGGGGTCAGCCGGGCTGTCGGTGTCGTGGACGGAGGGCTTGTTCATGTCGGCGGCGATGTTGGGTGCCGACGTCGAGCCGTCGTGACAGGTCAGGCAGGTAGCACGCACGTTAGTCTGCCCCAGCAGCAGCGGCCCGCTGGGCGCACTGTGGACCGAGTGGCAGGCCCGGCAATCCGCGTGGCTGGTTACGGTGGTGGAGCTGATCTGGTGGCAGGTGATACAGAGCTGTGAGTTGGTGTTGTCCGTCACCATGAAGTCGCCGAACGTGTTGTCGTGTGCGTCGTGGCAGGCGGTGCATTGCAGCTCCTGGTTCGCGTCCAGTTGCACGTCGCCGGTGAGGATCGACGGGGAGCGGAGTTTCGTGTCGCGCCCGACCAGGACGGAATCGTATCGGAACGAAACGGGGTGGTCGTCTGAGAGGTCGCTCCCGAGGTTTGAAGTCCCCGGCGGCAGTGTCGTCAGGCCGCCGGCCATCTGGATAACCTGGCCCTCAGAAAGCACGCTCCCCAACGCGATCGTGCCGTCGTGGCAGGACAGGCACAGCTTGCTTGAGCCGGTCGGCTGGCCGGGTACGGCGTCCAACGAACTGCTTGAATACACGGTGTACGCGCCGACCGATTGGAACCGGTTCCACAGGGGCTGCACCGGCGAAGCGCCGTGGGGGGTGTGACAGAACACACACACACGTTGTTCGGTGGCGGCGCGGACGGACCCGGGGCCTGATACCGACAGGTTGTGTGGGGTGTCGATGACACTTGCGCTGCGTCCGATCTGACCGTCGGCCGAGACTGACAAGAACATGACCGACGCGATCACGATAACTGAAACGATAACGGCGAGGTGTTTCATGGCTTGTCCTCTCCCAGGTAGTCGAATACCTGGACCCGGCGGTTGTATGTATCAGCGATCCATATCCGGTTGTTGGAATCGACGCATATCCCGGCGGGCAGCCAGAACTGGCCGCGTCCGCGCCCCTCTTCGCCGAAGGTCATCAGGAGCTGGCCCTGCGAATCGAAGACCTGCACAGCCTCGAAGTGCGCGTCGATGACGTATAGATGCCCCTCGCTGTCCACCCCCAGCCCCTTGGGTTGGGCGAAGTAGCCCGGCAGGTTGCCGCCGCGACCGATCTGGCGGACCGGCTTGAGGTCCGCGTCGAACTGCTGCACCCGGAAGTTCAGCGTGTCACTGACATACAGCCGACCGGAAGGATCGACCGCGACATTCGTCGGGAAGTTGAACTCGCCGAGTTCCGTGCCCCGTGTGCCCAGCCTCCGGATCGGCTGACCGCCCAGCGTCATGACCACCACCTGGTGAGCGGTCACGTCGGCGACGAAGAGCCGACCACGTTCGGGGTCGACGGCGATGCCCGCGGGTCGGCTTAGCTGCTCACCACCCATCCTCCCGAGATACTTGCCCTGCTGGTCAAACACGACCAGGTCGCCCTGGACCGAGTCCGCCACGATCAGCCTGCCGGCGGGGTCGTATGCCACGCCGGTCGGTTGCGAGAAGCGACCCAGCGCACCGTCACTGTCCGGTGGTGCCCACTGCTGATACTCCCGGGTAGCCAGATTAAAAACGTGGACGACTTGTGCGTTGGAGTCGGCGACGAAGAGCCGGTCCCCGCCGTCCGTGCATACCGCGTACGGGCTGAGCATCTGTTGAGCGGGCTTGCTCCCAAAGAGAGACTTGCCGACGTTTTCAAGGAACGACCTGGCCGGCTTGAGGTCCTGGTCGCTGCCGATCGAGCCGAGGTAGCGGATGCGGGGCGGTTCCGGCGGCGCGGGCCAGTAGGGATCGTCCGGCTGGGCCAGGAAGATCGTCCCTGGTGGGGTCTGACATCCGGCAAGCGTGACCAGGCAGACAATGCCCAGCAGCGCACAAACCCGCCGTAATTTTTGACCGGAGCTTGTGAGAGGTAATCTTGTCATGGCGGGCGTCTCCGGGCAAAGTCTAAAAGTTCCTGCGTATACCGGCGAACACGCTCTGGGATGTGTTGTCGCTGGAGTCGGAGGTGAAAGTCTCATTGCGGACCTGAATGAACGCGCTGGTCTGTCGATAACGCCAGTTCAGGTCGAGACGCTACTCAAACGAGGTGCTGTCTTCACTGACATCTTCGGATAGATCGTACCACAGCAGTTGGATGCGGCAGTTGAGTCTCCGGCTGAAGTCGTGTGAGTAGGTGCCATGCACGGTGAACTGTTTGGCGGTGTTGTCTTCATCGGTGAAGTCGATCGTCGTGTACTGCACACGCAGGTCATACGAATCGGTCGACGAGAAGTTCTGGTGCACGATGGCTTCGAAACGGGTCTGCTTGAACGGTGAGATGTCGCTTTTGTGGTCGATCTGCTCGGCCTCAAGGATCAGGACCCCAGTCCGGTAGTCTATGCCCAGGGCCAGCTCGTCGATGGAGTTAGGCAGCACGGTGGTTGGCCGATCGCTGCTGATGGATTCACTGATGTTCAGGTACCGCATGAAGACACCCAGGCCGGTGAACGGGCCCTCCTGGATATCGTACCGCAGGCCCAGGCCGACCGTGTTGGACGTGACGCTGTGGGCCGGCTCAGGTTCAACCGTGTAATCGATCTCAACCGTCTCGCCGTCGCCGATCCGACCTGAAAGGATACGCCGAAGCTCGACGCGGTTGGCCAGCGTGGTGACTGAGTAGTCGATCCCTTCGCTGTATATGTTCGGCCCGGTCGGGTTGGATACGTTGTGGACGACGATGCTTGACGTGGTGATGTTGGTGCGTGGCAGGATGACTGGGCTGGCCCCGGCGAACGTGTGTGGCTCGCGTATCACCTGGAACGGTTCGCCGCGTTCGCCGTTGTCTTGCTGATCGTATCGTAGGCGCAGGTCGCCGGAGAACCGGCCCTTTGGGACGGCCTTGTTGTATTCAAAGATCAGGTCGCCGAACGACCCGTCGTTGGTAAACCCGTCGGAGAAGTCTTCGGTGTGCCCGCCCGCCTGCGCGGTGGTGACCAGGCTGTCGTACAAACGGTGGCGGAATAACACGTCGCCGTTGTAGGCACTCTGGGTCACTCCCGCGCGTGTCTGATCCAGCGCGGTGAAGTGATACCTGGACTCCAGCGTGGGTGAGTGTTCGAGCCGTACAATCTCATCCCAGCGGAGTCTTTTTTCCGCGAAGTCCCCCTGCTGATCGTAATACTCGAACCGTGTGCGGACGTTATTTTTCTGGTTGTCGCCGAAGTCAAGCGTGTGGGTCAGGTCGGTGTCGTGTCGGGTGTAATTGATATCCGATCTGACCGGGGCGGTCAGGTCAACGCTGTTAAGCCGGTAGTTGAAGTCAAGCCGTTGAAACTCGCCGAGGCTGAACCGGCTGGAGATGTCCACAAGGTCTTCGACCTGATCGAAGTTGTTGGACCCGCTGTTGGAAGGGTCGTCCTGGCTGGTGGTGCGGTGAGTGTAGCTGAAGTTGTGACGAGAATCGGGGAGGGTGACAAGCCAGTTGAACCCTGCGGCGGTGTCGGTGCTCTCGATCGTCGGGCCGAACTGCCTGTCCAGGAGGGTCTGGAACTGGCTGGCAAAGATGGTCAGGGGGGTGTCGCTGCGTCGCAGGATCGTGGCCCTGGCGTCGTACTCCTGAAGCGATTCGCCTCGCTGACTGTTCCCGCCGGCCGTGTCGCTGTCGAAGTCGTTCTGCTCCAGGATCATGGACCCGAACAGGGAAAGCTCGACCAGGTTGGGGTGTCGGATAAACCCGGTTGTGGAGACCTCGAACAGCTCGCGGAACTTCTCCTCGGAATCGGTGGTGGAGGGTTGTCCCTCGGCATCCACGGTGTCTTTCTGCTTGTAGAACTCAAGCCCCAGGGAGGCATGCACGTTGTTGAACTCAATAAGGGGCAGCTCTTGTCTGGGGTTGATGACAACCGGCCCGTCCTGCCCCGGGGCCGGGCCGCTGGCCAGAAGCAGCGTCAGCACCCCGGTCGTCAGTGCCGTCGGGTAGGCGGAGCTTCGCGCTGTCACTCGCAGCGGGGTCATCCCGGCACCGCCTCACCCTGGCCGGGTGACTGAGGTGTGGAGGCCTCGGGTTGATCCGCATTGAGTGGGGCCGGGTGAAGGAAGTTGGGCTGGTCCCCGCCGTGACCGGAGTGACAATCCAGGCATGAACGTTGCGGGTCCATGTGCGCCGACGGGGTTGGGCCCAGTGTGTCGGGCTGTGTGTGGCATTGACCGCACAGCGCACGGGGTTGATCGCGGAGCATGAACACGGTCGTGGATTGATGGGGGTTATGGCAGACCAGGCAGTCGCCGACCGCCACGGGGCCGTGCATCAGCTCGAACTGGTCTGGTTTGTTCCCGTGGCATTGGGCACAGACGGAGGCACCGGGCATCAGCGCGGACGGGTCGTGCGAGGTGTGACAGGCCACGCAGTTTTCCTGCGCATAAGGCGGGTGGTAGTTGTACTTGATCGCCAGTCTTCGGCGTGCCTGCGCGGCGGGCGAGTCGGATAGGTCATCCACCGGGGCGTTGGGGTCTGGGACACCATCGAAGAAGAATGACAGAAGCTCGTAGTGTTCGCCGGGGTTACAGCCGGCCAGCAAGAGCAGCGGCGCAGCGAGAACCAGCGCAGGTAACAGAAACCACGCCCCGGCGAGCCATGGCCGCCGGGTGTGGCTGGGTCTGACGGGGGCATTCATTTCACGGACCCGGCAGCGTTGTTGTCCACGGGTGGTTGAACCGGTGGCCGTTGCGGGTCCATTTCAGGTAGTTCTGCAGGGGTTTCGCTGGCGGGTGCTGTGTCGACGGGCACTTGCTCCGGTCCGCCGGTGTCGGTGACGCCCAGGTTTATTTCAGCCTGGTCTGCACGGGTATCTTCGACCGAGGCCCCGGGTTTAAGCTGCCCCAGCGCGTAGACCGCGACCTTCGCCGGCCCGAACTGGTTGGTCACGATCAGCAGGCTTTCGGCCTGGAACGACGGGTGGATATCTTTTTCGAACAGGTCGGTGTTGCCTTCGAGGACACTCACGCCCACGGGCAGGAACATCGCGCCGGGGTGGTCGCCGGCGTTCCCGAACCAGGTCAGCAGCTTGCCCTCGTGGTTGAAGACCTGGACGTTCTGGAAGGCGGCATCCACGACGTAGATTCTGCCCTCGCGGTCGGTCGCCAGGTGCTTGGGCCTGACGAACTCACCGATCGCGGTGGTGATCTTGCCAAACCCAAAAAGCAGCTCGCCGGTGGGTGAGAATACCTGGACCCTGCCTTTTAATACGTCCCCGACGATGACCCGACCGTCGACATCGACATCGATGCCCAGCGGACGGATGAACGCGCCGTCCTCACCGCCGCCGCCCTCTTCACCGATCCGTCCAAGTTCCTGGCCGTTGGATCGATCCAGTATCAGGACCTGCTTGCTTACATAGTCGGTGACGTAGATCCGGTCCGTGGTTACAGCCAGTGCCCCGGGCTTGAACTGCGGGGGTTCAAAGCGAGTCAGGTAACGCTCGTTCTGGTCATACACCACGATCCTGTTGGCCCCCAGGTCGGCGACGTAGATCAACCCATCGGGGGCGATCGCGACGTCGGTGGGTCGGACCAGACGTGTGACCCCGCCGCTACCGATGACGCGGGTCTGTTGGTTGCGAAGGTCCAGCACGACCACGCCGGGGTTGCGGATATCACAGACGTAGATCCGACCGTCAACCGCCGTTACGCCGTAGGGCTTGTTAATGGGGAGTACCTGCTGACCGGCCTCGCCGTAGATCAGAGCGTCGAGTTTGCCGCCCTCCGGCTCGATGTCTTTGCTGAACTGGTAGGAGCGGAGGAACTGGATCCGGGGCGGATCGGGGTACGGGGGCCAGAAGGAGTACTGCCTGGCGGACGGTCCCGTGGTGGGTGTGCTGCCGCAGCCGCTAAGGGCCGTCAAGGCGATCAGGACCGCCGCAGCGGCCCGAGAACCTGTACGTTTGATGGTTTGGGTAGGTTTCATAATCCCTGGCTCCCGCCTTTTGTGTGACCATGGGGTTAAATCCGTCGTGATGAGCTATACTGCGTGTGGTATTTTTAGGTATCCGCTGCCGAGTAAATTGACGAGAAGACGCGAACGGCGGAGCACCTGATCTATCTAACCAAGCCTTAACTGGGGCCGCTGGTTGGGTTGGTCTCGCGACCAACCCGCCAGTGGCTTTTTCTTACACAAGGTCACTTGTTGTGGCACGACAGGCACAACTGGCTGCCCGAATTGGTCACACGCAGCAACTCCGGCAGGTTCGACTTATTGTGGACCGAGTGGCACGACGCGCAGCTCACGACCTTCTCGGCCTGACCGCTGACGGTCATGTCACGCAGCTTCACACCGTTGGCCACCGGGTCGGCCACGAAGTCGGCATCGGCGAAGTCGTACACGCCTATAGCGCCGACCGGGTGATCGTCACTGAGGTTGCCAACACCGTTACCAATCTGCTTGCTGGAACCGATGAACACGGTGCCGTTGGTCGTCGCACCGAAGCTGTCCATCGCGACCGAACCGTCGTGGCAACTCATGCAAAGATGGCTGTCACGGTCCAGGCCCGCGTTACCATCATTCGAAGTTGCGCCTTCAAAGAGGGTGTAGTTGGCATACGTTGGAACCTGGTGGTTCCACAGCAGGCCAAGACTGTTGGCGTTGGGGCCACTGTGCGTGGCATGACAAGGCTCACAAATCGACCCACCCGACCAGCTCTTATTGCTGAAGTCGTGGTCGGAGCCTTGGATGCCCGCCTGTGCGACCCCCCCGACTGCCAGCAAGCTGGCGATTGCGAGGATGTACATTCTGGGTTTCATAGTATTTCCCTTTCATTAGGGGTTTTAGGTTCGAACGAGAACTCTCACCGTTCGTGTCTCTTCGTCACCTAACCCTGTTGCAAACTGCATACCTAAAAGTCAATCAAGTCTTTTGATATATACCCGCTGTTTTAGGCCCGAAACAGCCTTTCTGGTCACGTTTCCAAGCCGGGCGACCACAACCGAGAATCCGTGGGAGGGTGCCTCTCCAAGCCTCGAGAACACCCGCAGCCAATGCCTTAGAAGCTCTCTTTCCAGGATTCGAGAAAGCACCGCCCCCCCGGTGTCATGTGCCCCTCCTATGCCCGCAGCCACAAGCCCAAACCCGGCTAAGCCTGACGGCTCATCCGCCGTCCGCCGTTTCACCGGCACCCAGACCCTGTGACGCGGTGCTTTTCTCAAAGGCGTTACGGTAGGCTTGGGACGCTTGATCCCATTCCCCAGCCTGCTCGTGGACCCGGCCCATGAAGTAGTAGGCCTCCGCGGGGTCGGGGTTGATTTTCAGTGCCTCCACCAACGCAGCCCGTGCCTCGTCGAATCGCTTGAGCGCGACAAGTGCCCGGCCACGCAGGGTCTGCACACGCCAGGCCGCCACGGCGTCGGTGTCGAGCTTGTCGAGTATCGCCATCGCCTCGGCGGGCTGGCCGACCATCATGTGAACCCGGGCCAGGGTCAGTTGCAACGGGGCATCATCGGGAGAACTCACCAATCCAAGTTGTAACTCCTCGCGGGCCAGGTCGGTCCGGCCTTTCTCCAGCAATTTTTCCGCGAGGTGCAGATGGCGCGAAGCGACGCGGCTTGGCGTGCTGGCAACGGTGCTGTGGGTTTTAAGCCGCTGCCGAAGCTCGGTCTTGTCGATCGTGCCGTGGGCGAAGTCCAGGTACGCTCGCAGGTCCTTGGTGTAGGACTCGCGCAGCCCCGGCATGCGGGCGATTTGATTGCCTTGCTCATCAACGATCACGGTGGACGGCCAGACGCGGACGGACATCAAGCCCGACGCCTGGTAATCCGTATCGACGACGATCGGCCAGGGACACTTCCCCGAGTCCTTGAGCTTCGACGCCCCGACGCCGGCGTCGTGGCCGCTGACCACCACAACGACTTGAAGATCAGCCCCCCCCACCGCATCGGGTGTCTCGGTCAGCAGCTTGCGAATCTGCTGCATCGCCTCCACGCTGCGATCCTGCTCCGCCTTGACGAACAACACAACACTGATGCTCCCGGTTTCAGGTACGGCTACCGGGTTGCCAGCCGTGTCGGTCGCGCGCCACTGGATTGTCGTCGGGGCTTGGGCTGCGTCGTCCTGAGCGTATGCTGCCCCCCCCATGAGTAGAGCCACTAGGCACGCCAACGCCCTTCCAAGCCCTCGTGGTGTGTCGATCAGGTTGTTTATGTTGCGTGTCATGGTGTATGCCTCACGGGGATTTGGGTTTGTAATCGACGGGCTTGTCCCGGTCATACGCCTTGGGCTTGTGGCATCCCGGCGCGCAGCTCCCCCCAGCGTCGGTCTGCCTGTAGTTGATCGGAAGCTCCCACTTGCCATACGGCACGGACTCGCGCAGGTGCAGGGGGAGCGAACTGGCGTGGACGTTATGGCAAGCCCGACAGGTCCGCCCGCGCGGGTCTTTATTCACATGCAGGTAGTGCAGGTTCTGATTGCCGTTGCGGAAACCGGTAAGCCCCCTGGCGTTGGGCGTCAGGACCAACTGCTGGTCGTGGCAACTAAAGCACAGGTCATAACTGTTCAGGTCAAACGGCTCGTAGAACGTCTCGGGGTAGTCCCGGACCAGCAGCTTCGCGGAGTCGGAACCATGCACGTTGTGGCAGCCGCCGCAACTGCCGTCCTTGATCGGCCCGTGCTTGATGAGTCTGGGGTCCGCCAACTCCGTGACCGAGTTGATAATCCGACCGTCCTCAGCGGTGATCGACCGGTCGTGACAGGTCAGACACAAGTCGATCGGTGTGTCTTTAAGAAGTTTGGCGAGGTCTCCGCCGTGGGGCGTGTGGCAGTTAACGCAGCCGCGGTCCTGGGTCACCGCCGAGTGTTTGTGTGTAGCCTGCGACACCGCTTCCTTGACCTGCTCGTGGCAGGTGGTGCACAGCTCGACCGTGGGCTGTTTGACCATCATCGGCTGGTCCGAGGCGTGCGGGTCGTGGCAGGCGAGGCAGTCTTTCCTGGCTGGCTCGTGTACGAAACTGACGTCTGCCAGTTGTTGCTGCATCTCCGAGTGACAGCCGATGCACAGGTCCCGACCGGTCTCGACCAGGAGCTTGGGGTTCTTAGAGGCGTGTGGTTCGTGGCACATGGTGCAGGCACCCGCCGCGACAGGGCCGTGCACGAATAGCTTGTCGTCAACGACGTCCTGGTGACAGGTGGCGCACAGCTCGCTCATGGATTCGCCCTTAAGAAAGCCGCGATCGAACCCGCCGTGTGGGTCGTGGCACGAGGTGCAGTCGCGCTCCGTCACCGGCTCATGCAGGGTGGTTGCGCCTTGCGTATCGATCACATGGCAGAAGGTGCAGGCATCCGCTTTTTCACGGGCGGGTATGTAGCTGTGGGTCTTGGCATCGGTGAGCGTGTGGCAGGCGTCGCAGGCGTTGACGTTCACCGGGCCGTGCAGCACGTTGTGACGCTTGACGTTCGCGTGGCAGTCGGCGGTGACGCAGCTTTGTTGTTCGACCTCGGTCGTAGGCGCGGTGACGGTTACTGCGACAGATTCAACGGCGGGGTCAGGCTGGGAAACCTGGGCCTGGGCACGGAGCGTTGTCACGATACCGGCGAGGCCGATCACCGTGATCGTTAAGACAATCAGGGGTGTGAGGTTGTACTTCATGAGGGGTCCCCATCGGTTGAGGCGTTGTCGGGCGGAGGCGTGGGAGTCGTCGTGTCCGCCGGCGTGGCCGTTGCATCGGATCGGCGATAGGTTTTTTGTTCGTGGCATCCTGGGGAGCATGAGCCGCCATCATCGGTCTTGGTGAAATTGATCGGCATCGCCCATTGGGAACCCTCGAATGGGACATCGACGGCGATGTGGTCGGGGCGGTCGCTGCCGTGGATGTCGTGGCAGGCCTTGCAGGTGCGCCCCTTCTTGTCGCGATTCACATGCAGGTAGTGCAGGTTCTGGCTCCCGTCTCGGAAGCCCGTCAGGGTGTCGGTGGTTTCGGTCAGCACCAGGTCCGAGCTGTGACACTCAAAGCACAGGGCGTAGTTGGTCAGGTCGAATGAGGCGTAGAACGTATCGGGGAAGGATTCGCGTAGGAGCCGGGCGTTTTCGCTGCCGTGGACACTGTGGCAGGCCGCGCAGTCGCCGGCGCGCACCGGGCCGTGCAGGAACCGGCGGTTCAGTGTGGGTTGCATGTCGGGGATGGTTCGACCGTCGGCGGCCTCGATCGGCTGGTTGTGGCATGTCATGCACAGCCGGTCGGCGCGGTCACGCAACAGGTTAGGCCCGGCGGCGGCGTGCGGGTCGTGGCAGTTGGCGCAGCCGTCCTTGATGAACATCGCGTCGTGCGACACCGGCTGAGCTTTGATGCGCTTAGCCATCTCTTCGTGACAGCTAAAACAGGTCTCGGGGATTGCTGCGGATAACTGGTATGGGAACCCGCTGGTGTGGGCGTCGTGACAGGTTGTGCAGGTCTGCTTCACGGGTTCATGGACAAACGGCGAGTTGGCGACTTGCGCCTCGATGCCGGTGTGACAACTGAAGCACTGCCCGGGCTGGTCGCCCTGACGCAGAAGGTTTTTGGCGTTGGCCTCGTGCGGCTGGTGGCAGACGGTGCACTGCCCGGCGGCGAACGGACCGTGGGCGTATTTCTTCAGTGGTGTTTCGTGACACGTCGCACAGACCAGCTCGACCGTCGGTTGATTCAGCAGAAACTTCGTGTCTGACTTATGTGGGTCGTGGCAAGCGATGCAGCCGGAATCCTCCACGGCGGCGTGCTCCTGTGTACGCGCTCCGACGACCGGGTGGCAGAAGGTGCAGGTCTGGTTGCCGGGCCGCATCAGGGGGTAGATGTGCCCGCCGGTATCAGGCTCGTGGCAGGACTGGCAGTTAGCGACCGCGACAGGGCCGTGGACATGTCGGGCGTTGACAAGACCGGTGTGGCAGCCGGGCGTGATGCAGGAAGCGTCCAACGGCAGATCGTCGGTCGGTTTCGGGAGAGGCTCGATTGAGGCATCGATCTGGATAACGCCTGTTTTGCCGGGGTCGGTGCGCAGGGTATCTGACCCGTCTTTCGACTCGTAGTGGCCAGTCGATGCTGCAGGTGTGTCAGTTTTGGTCGTCAGCTCTCCCGGTTCCTCGTGTCCACAGCCCAGCAGCAATAACATCAGGCACGCGCACAGCACAACGGGCGCGCAGCACCACCATTTTCGGGGACCGGCACGCGGATTGGCTGGGCGTGGGTTCACGGCTGTGTCTCGCTTACCGTGGCATCGATCCGTGGCACGGACTTCAGCTTGTCAAGGATCTTGTTGTAGTTTTCAATCGAGACGTTGAGCAGGGCCGTGGCGTAGGTGACGTTGTGTACGCCGTGCCCAAGCGCGACCAACCGGATGTTGTGGTCGGCGTCGTCGAGCAGGCGTTGGAGCTTGAGCTGCTCGTCGGGCGGTATCACGGCAGCGGCGAGCACACCACTTGCCAGTAGCTGTTGCTGTTGGGCAAGCGTGAGATGATCCGCGATGGTGTCGCGCCATTCGTCGAGTACGCCGGTGTAATGGCTTTCGTGGCAGTAGTCGCAGGACGCCTGTGCGGCGATGTAGGTTTGCCCAGTGATCTCGGCGATTTCCTGTGTGAATTCTCTCTGCTTGTGACAAGCGACGCAGTCGACCTGGGCATTAAACATCGGGCTTGGCATGTCTGGGACGCCGCGGCCGCCGGTGCCGCTGTAGATATTTGCAGGGCCGTTGTGGGTGAGGTCGTGACACTGGGCGCAGGTACTTTTCTCGCCGCCGACATGGGGGTCCGGCCCCGCCATCAGGCCACCGGATGCCGCAAGTCCTGCGGTGAGGTGGTGGACGATCTGCACATGACAACTCGAGCACTCGACCTTGTTGTCGGTGATGTGGATTTTGTGCATGAAGCTGGTTTCGCCATAGCGAGCGATCTGAGTTGGTTTGTTGTGACAGGTCCAACACAACTGTTTGGGCACGGCCCCGTCGCCTGACACCGCATCGACGTGACAGTTTTCACAGGTCACGCCACGGTCGATGTAGTCTTTGTGATTGAAGACCCCTGTTGCGAGTTTTATTTCTGATGCCGGTGCGTCGTGGCAGGATTGGCAGCCGCCGAGCGTCTGGTCGTCGCGCCCGTGCTCCAGGCCCTTGAAGTGGCAGAGGAAGCAGGTGTCCAGGGTCACGACCAGGTGCTGGCCCTGCACGATCTGCGAGTGACATGAAACGCAACGCAACTGCTTGCCGCGGCGTAGCTCGGTGAGGTGGGGTGTGTGATCGAACTTGATCGTGATCGTCGTGCCGCGCTGGGTCTGGATCGGCCAATCGACTCTGCCTTCCAGCAGTCGTTTCTCGTGGCAACCGTCGCGCATGCAGGAGCTGTCGCGGACCTCGGCGTGCGGCTTGGAGCCGTAGGTTTTCGTGATGTACTTGGCCGCCTGGCTGGAGGCCTGCCACTTGCCCTTGATCGTATTCTCAAGCCCCGGCTCGAAGTGGCACATCACACACGCCACATCTTTATGCGTCGAGGTATGCCAGGCCTGATAGTACGGCTCCATGATATGACACGACCGGCAGAAGTCCGGCTGCATCGAATACTCGGCAAAACCCGCCGTCCCCAGGAGTAGCCCCCCCATCACCAACAATGCCCAACCCCAGCGGCTCGGGGCGACGCGCAGCCAGCGCCCTTCGCGCCGACGCAGGCCCATCCACCGCCACCCACGCAGAGGTTGCTTGGGAACCGGTGCATTCTTGTCGTGTTGGTCCGGGTTTTCTGCACACATGATTGAAGACTCCTATATCCAGCCAAGCCCCGCCAGGATGATCAACGTGACCATCGCCAGTCCGATCGACATCGCGGTAACACCTATGATTACGGCGGCGATGCGCTGCCACTTCGGCGGGGCGTCTACGCGCAATGATTCAAGCTCGCCTGACTCTTTGAGGCGTTGGTATTCCATCGGCCGTTCGTGGCGTAGCTCGTCCTCGTCCACCACACCGGTGAAGATCACATCGTCCACGGGGAATTTTTCGGGGCGCAGGTTCGCGTTGAAGAAGTGGATCGTGAAGATGAACCCCACGGCAAGCAGCGCTTCGTAGCCGTGGATAACGGTGGCGATGTTGAACCCCCAGCCGGGGATGACCATCGAGAACAGTCCGGGGAACCAGAGCATCAGGCCGGTACCACCGATGATGAATGTTCCGACGATCTCGGCCCAGTAGTCGAACTTCTCCCAGTAGGTCCAGCGGTCAAACTTAGGCTTGCCCTTGCCGGTAAAGAACCAGCGGAACATCCCGAAACAGTCGGAGAAATCCTTGAGCCTAGGAAGCAAGGTGTAAGGCCCGATCAGAAGTTTACGGGCGGGCTGGTGACGGAATCGCTTGTAGACACCGACCGCGTGGATCACAAAATTGATCGCCAGAATGATCGCAAAGAACCGGTGCCAGAGGCCTGCGGCGTACCCGCCACCGAGCATCGCGGTCAACGCCTTGGCCCAGCCCTGGTCAGAGAAGAACAGCGGCATCCCGGTCAGCGTGAGTCCGAAGAATGTGATCGCGACCAGTGCGTGGTTGATACGGTTGATCTTGCGGAAGCGCTTGATCGCTTTACCCTTCGCGGCGGGGTTGGGCTGTGCCTCGCAGGTCGTGTGCCGACGACGCTCGATCAGCGAGCGGATCAGCCACAGCAGAGAGTGTGTGCCGTAGAACACGAAGGTGATGCTCATGAGTATCACGAAGTAGAGCCAGACGGCGTGAAGGATCGGGAAGTTATTCCCATCGCGGAAATCGGCGTGCGGCATGAACTTCGCAAAACTGGCGTTGGCGTTTTTGTGGCAGGCGGCACAGGTCTCTACGCGGTTGTTTGCGTGAAGTCGGGAGTTGGGATCGGCGACCGGGAGGATGTCGTGCGCCCCGTGACAGTCGCTGCATCGCGCTGATCGGCTGGAACCCAGCTCGTTGACCTGGCCGTGGTAGCTCATGCGGTAGGTTTCGTAGAGTGAGGCTTTGCGATCTCCGTCACTGCCGATCCGGTCGTGGCACTGGCCGCACTCCCCGATGATGTCGCGCATGAACTCGGGGGTGGCGGCGTGTGTGATGGTGTGGGCGGCGTGGCAGTCGCTGCAGACAGGTGCATCGGGATCACCTTCCGCGAGTTTCTGGCCGTGGATACTTTTGGCGTAGACCTCCTCGATCCCCCGATGGCATTGACCACAGGTTTCGGGGATCTGTTGGCGGTTGATCGAAGATGTTTCGTCGGCGGCGGGTCTGATGGCGTGTCCTTCGTGACAGTCGGCGCAGGTCGCGGCGACGACCAGCCCCGCGATCTGGACCGCCTTGCCGTGTACGCTTTCCATGTAGCTCTGCACATACTCTGTCTCGTCGCGGCCGTTGGTTGTTTTCTCGTGGTGCTGGCTGTGGCAGTCGCCGCAGAGGTTGATGACGTTCAGTGGGTAGGTTTTTGCCCTGCGGTCCGAGGAGGGGTAGACGTCGTGCCCGCCGTGGCAGTCGGCGCAGGACGGTGCGCGTGTATCGCCAGCGGCGGCGGCTTCGGCGTGGATGCCCCGGCGGTGTTCGGCGGCTGATGATTCGTGACAACTGGCGGTGCAGGTGGCGGGCTGAAGCGTGATCGTATGTGGAAGCGTTAACGCGTCCTGGTGGCAGTCGGTGCAAGCCAGCGCCGCGTGTGGGCCGTCAAGAAGCGCCTCCGGGGCGGTGAACAGACCCGGGCGAGATTCTGTTTGCCGATCGAATACCGTCCGGTCCTGCGGGGGCGCTACCATCGATCGGCGTTCCGATGCGGAGAGGTCGGTGATACGCCGTTGGCCGTGGCAGTTGTAGCAGCGATCGTTCTGGGTTTGTGCCTGGGTCAGTTCTACGCCGTGCGCCGGGGAAACATACGCTAATGCAAGGCCGGCTACCAAGAGCATTCCAAGAACCCGGGCAACAACCAGGGTGCGGAGCGCACCCCGCCATGGACAGCGGGTGCGTGCCCATGTGTATCTGAGCCGGTGAATATTTCCCTGATTCAAAATCGGCCCGGGCATGCTTGACCCTCGCCTTTCATGGAGCGTGGTTGATCTGGTGCGGCGCGTACCAGGCGCACGCGCACCGACGCCTAGCGATCAATCTGCATACCGCGTGCCAGAGATGACTGACGTAAATCCAGCTATAGGCTTTTGTTACTCGGGGTGGTTCTCGTGTTTGAGAATAGGTGAATCCCACTGCTCCCGTTCACAAGACAACCGGTTGGCCCGAAGCCTGGATGAGAAGCGTGTGGCATAGGACAGACATGGATCGCTCCTATCCAAAACGAAGTGACGTGTATGGGATAACCGGGGATAGAAACCTGCTGCTCTTGCACACAGCGGTACGAAGCTGACAGGTCCGCTCTTTATATAGATGGTGTGGACGTGTTGTGGTTTTGGGCGTTGCGGGACTTCGGTAGGAAGATCGTCGCGGTGGCACCTTGGCCGGCGGGGCTGGTAAAATCTATTCGGCCGCCCTGATTGCGGATGAGGTTGTAGCAGATGGCAAGGCCCAAGCCTGTCCCTTTGCCGACGGGCTTGGTGGTGAAGAAAGGCTCGAATACCCGGCCAAGGTGTTTGGGGTCGATCCCCGGGCCGTTGTCGCCAACCCAGATCCGGCATTCCTGTCCGTCGCAGGCTGTGCCGATCGTCAGCCGAGGCTCGGGCACGTTGTCCAGCGCATCCAATGCGTTAAATAGCAGATTGGTCAGCACCTGTTGCAGCGCGTGGGACTGGACCTCGATCACCGGGTCGTCGGGTGCGAGTTCTTTGATGATAGTCACCGCGCGCTGGCGGTGGTCGAACCGGACCATCTGCAGGGCCGACTCCACCACGCTGTTGATCGGGACTCGTTCCCATTGGTAATCGGTGGGGTGGGCGAAGTCGGTTAGTAGTCTGACGATCTGCTTGATCCGCTGGACTTGCTCGCGCAGGGCGTCGAGGTTCTCGGGTTTGATGTGGCGCTCGTTGCGCTGCATCAGTTGCAGGACGCCGTCCATGCTGGCAAGCGGGTTGGAGACCTCGTGCGCGACGCCGGCGGCCATCTGCCCTAAACCGACCATTTTTTCCTGCTGGATCATGGCATGTTGCTGACGACGAAGTGCTTTGACCAGCACGCGGTTGCGTCGGTTCCGCGCCATCAGCCTTGCGCGGTGCCGGCGGAGCGCGGAGGTGATCCGGTTGGTGAGGTAGATCGTCAGCAACAGCGTGACGATCCATCCGACCAATTCCAACCGACCGTTACGGGTCTGGGGCCAGTTGCCAGCCAACTCGATACACAGCGTCAACATCACCGCCGCCGCCGCCGCGCCGCCGTAGGCCTGCACGGGTGTCAGCAGCATGCTGGTGAAGACCATGTGGAAGACAAAGAATCCAAGCAGCGGGCTGTGCGCGCCGCCGGTCCAAGAGGTGAGTACCGCCAGGCAGGCGAGGTCCGGCAGGATGTGAAGCCAGATGGTGATACCCCCCGCCGCTTCGTGGGATCGTGCCATGGGCCGAACCCGCAAACGCAGCACGGCGTTGTAGGCCAGAATCACCAGGCCCAGCCCCGTCATCACCAGCGCGCCGTCGTGCAAGTGAAACCATACGGCGTCCAGCAGCGACCCGACAACCACCGCCGATCCGGCGACCCAACGCAACCCAACCAGCCAACGCAGGTGGTTGATCATGAGTCTGTTGGGTTGTATCGGTTTTGTTTCGGCCATACGCGCTAGTCCCGCCCTGAGTTTATTGCCCCGCTGCGGCCGTCGGCCCGTCCTCCCGGATCGACTCCCGCAGGTCCAACATCTTAACCCCGTCGGCATAATCAGTCAGAACGACACGCCGTAGCTGCTTGAGTGAGCTGATGACTTGGGCCATCCGCTGAAGATTGTCGTGGATCTGCCCCAGGTTCTTCTCCAACGCCACATCGGGACCCGACCGCCGGCGCAACAGCGTCAACTGCAGCTCGATCGTGGCGATCGCGTTGTTCAGCTCGTGGTTGAGGGTCAGCGCCATCTGTTTAAGGGTCTGGATCCGGCGTTGCTCGTTCTCCTGGAGCTTCTCGGCGAGTTGGTTGTAGGCCCGGGCCAGCTCATCAAACTCGTCCTGCTGCCCGACCGTCACCCGGTGCGCGAAATTCTCATGGGCAAGTTCCCGGCTCGCCTGCACCAGCCGGGCGACCGGCCTCAGGACCATGCCCGCGGCGCGCATCATCAACAGGATCGAGCCGTTGATGACGATCAGGAACCCGATCGCGATCGCCACGACCAGCCACCGGAACCGCCCGGTCAACGCCGCCTGCTCATCCCTGGCGTGCCTCTGGACGTGCCGGGCGATGCGTAATAGTTTCTGGCGCATCTGTGACACGGCATCCAGCGCCAACAGGTTGTAACGCAGCGTGAGGTCACGGTCCTGAGCCGTCGCCAGCACACCGACCCGGGCCTCGAAGCCATCGATCTGGCCAACCAGGTCCTCGTAATCTCGAAGGATAGAAGGCTCGTCAAACAGATCGTGCGTGCCTAACTGGCCGGACAGCCGTTGCATCGTTTCAACCGCATCGATCAACCCATCGAGGTGGTGCTGTCGGCCTGTCTGCAGCTCGTACAGTTCGACTTCGATCCCCGACAGCGTCGTGCTCAATTCGTTCACCTGATCGACAGCGACCGCAGCCCGGTTGTGCAGGTGATCTAGATCAACGAACACCCGCTGCAGCGACCACAGCGCCGCCACCGCCAGCACCATCAGCAACGCAGTCAGTGAAAACAGGATGACCAGCAGCTTGTGCCGTAGCATGGTCAAGGCCCCTCAGATATCGGCGAGTCATTGATCGGCTCGGCACCAGACATGACCCCGGGATCGGCCTGACCATAGGGCTGACCAACCCGCCCCCAGCCCGGCCCCAGCCGATCGACCATGTCGTACACCGGACGGTATTCGCTTCCCACACACGGCACGAACCGCTGCGCCCCAAACGCGGACAAGGCGGCCCGCCCGGCCTCGCTCTGGTCCATTTCCAATAGAGCGATACGCAGTTGCTCGGCGAATTGCTCGTCCAGTTCGTGCCGGACGAGCAACGCATTATTCGGGACCGCCTCGCTGACCGACAGCCTGCGGAATCGATACCCTTCGTGCGCACTCTCGAATGCGTCGATCCGAAGATCCTTGGCCGCACCGGCTTGGACCCGGCCGTCATAAACCTCTTCGATCGCCCGGTCGTGCGTGCCGACCCAGCGCATCGTGACCAAATCCTCGCCGGCCAGCATGCCCAACCCGGTCAGCACATAAACCGGGAACAGGTGCCCAGCCGTCGTCGTCCTCACCATCGCGATTGAGCCGCCAGCCAGATCGTTAAGACTCTGGATCGGCGAGTCGTCACGGACGAAGATCACGCCCCGGTACGTTGTGACGCCGTCCGCCGTCTGCGGCTTGACCAGAACCCTGGCGTCCAACTGATCCAGCGTCAGCGTCGCCAACATCGACCCCATGAACGCCCCGTCGATTTTGCCCCGGGCCATGTCGTTCAGCCCTCCGTGGTAGGTATTGGACGTGACCAACTCGACGCGCACGCCCAGGGTGTCTGACAGGTAATCAGCCAAGGCGAGGTAGCGACGGCGTTGCGCGAAGATGTCTCGCTCGGGTACCAGCCCCAGGTAGAACACCTGATCGCCGGGTCCTTGTGTTGTACGCTCGACCGCTGGGTCCGAAGCAGACGACCCGCTGGGCGCTCGGCCCAGCCAGGTCAGCATGGCCACCACCAGCAGTGCCAGCGTCACGCTCAGGGCCGTTGTTGATATACGCATCCGACCGATCGACATGGTTCATATCCCAAGGTAAGCAATCAGTTCCACCGTGCCCCCAACAAGCACCAACAAACGCCGGGCCATTCAAGCGAAACAGGGTGTCAGCCGTGGCATCCCGTTTGCAATTCGGATAATATAGTCCGTTATATAGTAGATGGACCCCAACCCGGGATGAGGCGGCTCCCATGATCATTCCATTCTGCCCAGAAAAGAACGACGATCCCAAAGTGATCGGCGACCTCAAGACCCTCGTGAAATTCATCGAGGTCTATTGTGATGGCCATCACAACGACGATGACCGCAAACAGATAGAATTAAAAACCCATAATTTGCATGAACTTACAGGCAGACATCCCCGATTGTGTGCCGATTGCCAGAAACTACTGACACATGCTCTGGTCAAAAGAACCATCTGCCCGATGGACCCCAAGCCCCAGTGCAAGCATTGCCCCAAGCACTGTTACCACCCCAATTACCGCCAAAAAATCCAGGAAGTCATGAAGTATTCCGGGCGAAAACTCGTGATGCGAGGGCGTGTGGACTACCTGCTGCACCTGTTTTTTTAGGTGATTTGAGATCGTTGGAGCCAAGAATTACCAGATTTGAGAATTTTCGCCAACGTGTAAGCCGATCGGATGCCAACCATGAAAGATTCCACCCCACCCGGCAACGGCTCGTCAACCCTAACCCACCTGCGTGTTTCGGCTGGTGAGAGCAGGCAGCCCACCGCCGTCACTCCTGCGCCACCCCTTCGGCTCGTCTTTTGGGAATCGACCGCCGGGTGTAATCTTGAGTGTGTCCACTGCCGGCGTCTGGAAGTCTCGCGCGAATTGAGTCGGGGTGATCTGGATCATCAGCAGGCGATGAAGTTCATCGAGAGTCTGCCCGCAACAGGCAAACCGATCGTCGTATTCTCAGGCGGCGAACCACTGATGCGCCCGGATATTTTCGAGCTGGCGCAGCGTGCTAAAGAGATCGGCCTGCCCACGGCGCTGGCGACCAACGGCACGCCGGTCGATGACGCTGTCGCCAAGCGCATCGTCGATACCGGTTTCCGGCGGGTCTCGATCAGCTTCGACGGACCTAACCCCGAAACACACGACAAGTTCCGCGGGATCGACGGCGCGTTTGAGGATTCGATCCGAGGGTTCAAGGCTCTGCGCAAACTCGGGATGTCAATGCAGATCAATACCACGATCACCAAGCACAACTTCCACCAGCGAGACGAGATGTACCAGCTCGCGATCGATCTGGGTGCCGATGCGCTGCACATCTTTATGCTGGTGCCGGTCGGTTGTGGGATGGAACTCAGCGAAGATGTCAAGCTCGACGACGAGGAATATGAAACCGCATTGAACTGGATCTACGACAAGTCGCTGGAGGAACAACTGCATCTCAAGGCGACCTGTGCCCCGCACTACTTCCGCGTGATGCGTCAGCGTGCCAAGGCTGAGGGCCGACCCATGCCTCAGGCCGCGCACCCGCACAAGGGGATGGCGGAGGATGCAAAAGCAATGCCTTCGATGGGCCACCCCGGAAGTCTCCCCGGAAGTCAACACAGCGGATACTCCGGCGACAACTCCGGGGGCGGGGGTGACTCCGGGGGTGGGAATATGAGCGCGATGACCAAGGGTTGTCTGGCAGGCCAGGCGGTGTGCTTTGTCTCACACACCGGCGAGGTTTTCCCCTGCGGTTATCTACCGGTGAGTTCCGGCAACGTCAAGGACACGCCGTTCCCCGAGATCTGGCGTGACAGCCAGATATTTGCCGAGCTGCGCGACGACTCAAATATCACCGGCAAGTGCGGCTGCTGCGAGTACAAGAAGGTCTGCATGGGCTGCCGAGCGCGTGCGTTTGCGGATACGGGGAGTTACCTGGCGACCGAACCGAACTGTGGCTACACCCCGGTGCGGTTGCGCGATTAAAGATGGGTCATGTAAGCCGGAGCATAGACACGTTCGGCACACGGTTTGTTAGTGATAAAACAGGGCGGGCCAAATAGAACCCGCGATGGAACACAGGTTGATGTATCACAAGGAGTCCCGGCCATGATCGATGTGAGCGTTCTATATAGCGGGTTGGAAACACCCAGCACCCCCCACCGCTACGGCCGAGCGATTACGCAGATCGACCCGCCGGAGCATCAACGGATGGCGGTCGCCAAGAGCGCTGCGGAGCGTCGGCCGATCGTGGTGTGGAATATCACGCGTACCTGCAACCTCAAGTGCGTGCATTGCTACACCGACTCCGAGGCGAAGCGATACCCCAACGAGTTATCGACCGAGCAGTGCAAGGCTGTGCTTGATGACCTGGCGGAGTTTGAGGTCCCTGCGGTGCTGTTCTCCGGCGGCGAACCGTTGAGTCGGCCGGACGTTTTAGAGCTGGCGGAGTACGCACGTTCGCTGGGCCTGCACGTCGTGCTCTCGACCAACGGCACGCTGATTGACGCCGAGAAGGCCAAGCGCTTCGTCGAGTTAAAGTTCGCCTACATCGGCATCAGCCTGGATAGCGCCACCCCCGCGATCCACGACGAGTTCCGCGGCAAGCAAGGGGCGTTCAACAAGGCGATGAGCGGTTTCAAGCACTGCGTTCAAGCGGGTCAGAAGGTTGGCCTGCGTCTGACATTGACACGACAGACAGCCAAAGACCTCGACCAGATCTTCGATCTGATCGAACGTGAGGGCATCAACCGCGCCTGCTTCTACCATCTTTGTCCTGCTGGCCGGGGCAACAACCTGATGAGCCTGACCCAGAAGGAGACACGGGAAGTCGTAGAAAAAATCTTCGACCGCACCCGCGAGATGAATGAGCGTGGCAAGCGCGTCGAGATCCTGATGGTGGACAACCACTGCGACGGGCCGGCGCTGTATTTGAAGATGCTCAAAGAGAGTCACCCCCGCGCGCAACAGGTGCTGGAGATGATCACCTGGAACGGCGGAGCGAAAAGCTCCAGCGGCGTCGGGATCGCCAACATTGATTTCTATGGCAACGTCCACGCAGACCAGTTCTCGATGTACCGGACGTTTGGGAATATTAAGGAACGTAAGTTCTCGGAGATCTGGCAGGACACCAGCGATCCCATCATGGCGGGGCTGAAAGATCGGCTTCCTCTATTAAAGGGCCGATGTGCCAATTGCCGGTTCAAGAACGCCTGTGGCGGCGGCCTGCGTGCTCGGGCGGAGTCGATAACAGGTGATCCCTGGGCCTCAGACCCCTATTGCTACCTCACAGACAAAGAAATTGCTGGCGAACCCCTCGGAATTCCCGATAATGAGAACCATGCCCCTCCCCCCATCGCTGAACCCGCGCATTGAGCAGACCATGTCCAAATCGATCCTGATTGTCGAAGACGAAGAGGTGCTGCGGCAAAGCCTTGCCGAGCTGCTCACCGATGAGGGCTACGAAGTCCTTCAGGCAGGCCACGGCCAGGAGGCCTTCGACCTGATCCTCAAGCGGCCAGTGGACTTGGTTCTTTCTGATATCCGTATGCCGGAGATGGACGGGATCGAGTTGTTGGCCAAGCTGCAGCAGACCGCGCCGCAGACCCCGGTCATCATCATCACAGCCTACGGTACGGTCGAGAGCGCCGTCGCCGCCATGCGCAGCGGCGCACACGATTACCTGCTCAAGCCCGTCAACTTTGATGACGTATTGCTGAAAGTCGAACGCGCGATCGAGTTTGGTGACATGACCCGGACACGTCAGGTCATCACCGAACAGCTTGCCGAAGAAAGTACGTTCCACAACCTCATCGGCGAAGCCCAGAGCATTACCAAACTCTTCGAGATGGTCAGGAAGCTGGCCACGGTCAAGACCAGCGTGTTGATCG
The DNA here is from genome assembly GCA_024279275.1 of Planctomycetota bacterium. Taxonomy (GTDB): domain Bacteria; phylum Planctomycetota; class Phycisphaerae; order Phycisphaerales; family Phycisphaeraceae; genus JAJRRS01. The sequence goes on from JAJRRS010000083.1 coordinate 31,928, forward strand.
TCGGGGAGTCGGGGACGGGCAAGGAACTTTTCGCCCGCGCGGTCCACTACAACGGGATGACTCGCGACAAGCCCTTCGTTGCGGTCAACTGCGGCGCGATCCCCGACAGCCTGATCGAGTCGGAGTTGTTCGGCTACCGCCGGGGTGCTTTTACCGGTGCGATCCGCGACAAGAAGGGCTACTTCGAGGCGGCGAATCACGGCACACTTTTCCTTGATGAAATATCCACGCTCCCGTTGGGCGTTCAAAGCTCGCTGCTGCGTGCGCTCGAACAGCGGGTCGTTGTCCCCGTCGGGGATACCCAGCCCCGGAGCGTCGATCTGCGGGTCATGGCCGCCAGCAACCAGGACCTCTGGAAGATGGTCGAGAACGGCGAGTTCCGCGAGGACCTGCTCTACCGGCTCGACGTCGTTAAACTCGAACTGCCCCCGCTACGGCAACGCAAGGAAGACATCCCCGCATTGGTCCATCACTTCCTCAAGAAGTACACCCAGGAGATGAACAAGCACGTCCTGGGCGTGAGCAATGACGCGATGCGCGCGATGCTCGCCCACGAGTGGCGGGGCAACATCCGCGAGTTGCAGAACGTCATCGAACGGGCTGTCATATTTGCTGAGGGCAGGTACATCGAGACAGAGGACATGCCGTTCGCCATCCCGGGCTTGGCGCACGACGACAGCGAATCTCTCAAGGAGGCCATCCGGCAATTCGAGCGGCACCACATCGTGTACTGCCTGCGTCGTCACGACTACGACAAAGCAGAAACCGCCAGGCACCTGGATATCGGTGTCTCCAGCCTTTACCGCAAACTCGACGAGTTGGACATTCCCAAGAACCTGCAAGAGCACGACCCCGCCCAGGCTCCGGCTTAATGAGTTTGGGATCGCAGGCTGACTTTCAGATTATTTCTTAGCTGTGCTGCTTGGCGAACGCGGTCATGAATCGTGCCAGGGTTTCGGCACCTTCGACCGGCATCGCGTTGTAGATCGACGCGCGGCAACCGCCGACACTGCGGTGGCCTTTTAATCCGCTCATGCCTTGCGCGTCGGCCTCGGCGACGAACTGCTTCTCCAAGTCCTCCGTCGGCAGGCGGAATACGACGTTGGTCTTTGACCGGCAGGCCGAGTCCACCGGGCAGCGGTAGAACGAGCCTTGCGATTCGATCACGTTGTAGAGCAGGTCGGATCGTTTGGTGGCGAGTTGCTCCGCTGCATCCAATCCGCCGGCATCGCGGAGCCTTTCCAGCACCAGCTTCATCATATAGATGGTGAAGACCGGCGGGGTATTCAGCATCGAGTCGGTCTTGGCGTGGCTGGGGTAGCTGAGGTAGGAAGTCAGGTCCGGCGAGCAGGCGTCGAGGATGTCCTGGCGGATGATGACGACCGCCATCCCCGCGGGGCCGACGTTTTTCTGGGCACCCGCATAGATCAACCCAAACCGATCGACCGGGATATGTCGGCTCAAGAAGTCCGATGACATATCGGCGACAAGCGGGACGCTGCCGATGTCAGGCCATTCCTGCCACTGGACACCGCCGATGGTTTCGTTGCTGATCAGGTGCAAATACGCGGCATCGCTGGAGGCCTTGACCGATGCGGGGTCGGGCAAGGTGGTGAAGCTGCTGTCGGTGCCGTCGAAGACGAGGTTGACTTTGCCGACTTTTTTCGTGTCCGCCAGCGCCTTTTTTGCCCAGGCACCGGTGAAGGTGAAGTCGCAGCTCTTGCCGCCGTGCAACAGGTTCATCGGGACCATGGAAAACTGCAGCGTGGCCCCGCCGCCTAGAAGCAGGACGCGGTAGTTGTCGGGCAGGTTCAGCAGTTCCCTGACCAAGTCCATCGATTCGTGGTGGATGGTGTCGTAGGTCTTGCCGCGGTGGCTCATCTCGATGATGGACATGCCCTGGCCGTGGTATTCGACCATCTCGTCGCGGGCTTGTTCCAAGACTCCCAGTGGGAGGGTGCAGGGTCCGGCGCTGAAGTTAAAAATGCGGCTCATCGCGTTAATCCTTGGGGGGATCTGGGGTCTGGGGGAAGTAACCCCGGGGTAAATCCGGGGGTAATTCCGGGGTAATTCCCGGGGTAATCCGGGGGCAGAGTTGCAGTTTACTGCTTTGACGCGCCGGGGCAACGTCGGTTGCGGGCCTGCTCTATCCATGTACTGCGGATCAGGCTTTAAGTGCAACGGGAGGGCTTAATGACGGGCACTGGCAGTCCGGTATTTTCAGGCGGTATCGAAAACCACCACGCCGAGCCGATACCATCGTGGGAATCGCCTCAAAGATAACAAGGATATCTATGCCTACCTGCAGCACTGCCATAGAAAAGACATCGGAATCGGAAGCCGGGAAGTACACGCCAGGCACGGATGCGCGGCGTAGTGCGCCTAAGCTGGGCACCCCGCGGTGTTCTCTGATCGTGTTGATGCTTGCGGTTGTTTCCTTGGTTAGCACCGCGACCACGGAGGCCGTCTACGCTGACACCGCAGACACCTCGGACCAGGTGCAATTGATGTGCCCGGTGATGACTGACGAGAAGGTGGACCCGGATATCTCGGTTGAGTACCAGGGGCGGACCGTTTATTTATGCTGTCAGAAATGTCGAATTAAGTTTGAGGCCGCACCAGAGAAATATGCCTCCGCGATCGTGACCACTACGAACCCCGCCGCAAGTGACGATCACGACCACAGCCAGGATCACAATGATGCAGCCGGCTCATCTATGGGTGGGGTCTTGAACCTGCTGGGTCGGTTACACCCGATCGCGGTTCACTTCCCGATCGCACTGCTCACTTGTGCCGCACTGGCTCGATGCATGATGTTATTCGGGTCGATTACATGGGCGGGTTCGGCGGTACGTTTTTGTGTGCTGATCGGGGGCGTGTCCGCGGTCGTCGCAGCTGCGCTGGGCTGGCTTAATGCGGGATGGCCGGGCGATAGCGAGTCGTTCGGCGATGTGATTTTTAATCACCGTTGGCTGGGTGTGGGCACCGCTGTGTTAAGCGTGGTCCTGATCGTGTTGATCGAGATGGAAGCACGCAAGCCGACCGAGACGCCTGGCAAACTGACCACGCTGGGGCTGCTGGTCGTCGCGGGTCTGGTGGGGGCAACGGGGCACTTCGGCGGGATCCTGGTCTTCGGCCCGGACTACCTGCCCTGGTAAGCCGCAGGCGTCACTACGATCACACGGTAATCCGTATATGGCTTACAATCTGCCTCCAGACTTCGCGTTAACTTTGGAGACAAGAGTTGAAAGCACCCGGCCTGACCACCTTGATATTGTCGACTGTCCTGGTATGCGCCGCACTGGTAAAAGCGCAGGACTCCGCCACATCTGAAGCGACCCGTGACGACGGGACGTGGCATGTCTTAAGCGCGGAGCAACTCCCCGAGCAATCCCAACACACCGAACACCTGCAACGGTACGGCAACACGATCAAGGGATACAACCTGCTGGTGCTTGAAGCGATCGACAAGGTGCAAAGCTCAGCGATGGACGGCGGCGGGTACTTCATCGGGATCAAAGCGGACCCCCCGGAGTCTCCGATCGGGTACGGGCTGACGTTGTTTGACCAGCCGATGCTCGACCCGCCGAGGGAAACCAGCTACTGCAGCGGCGCTACCTACACCGCGTTTATCGAAACACTGAACCTTAGACATCAGGCTGACGAAACTGATGATCAGTTAGCCGGGGATGGCGAGCCGACGATGACACTCGACCCGGTGCGCACCGAGGCGATGCGTATGCAGGAACCTGATGGCGGCCGGCGTGAGGACGGGGTCAAGTTCTGGGGGCATTGGAACGACGACGGGTTTGGCAGCCACTTCGCGCTGGTGCAGTACGCCCAGATGGGTCAAGAGATCGCCCCCAACCAGGCTCAGCCGGGCGATTTTATGAATATCTCATGGACCAGTGGCGGAGGGCACTCGGTCATCTTCCTGGGTTGGTATCAGGACGCCGAGGGCAACAAACATCTGCTGTACTGGTCCAGTCAAAAATCAACAAACGGGATGAGCGATCAACTCGTGCCACTTACGCGCATCCGTAAAGTAAAGATCGTCCGCCTGGCCGACCCCGACAGGCTGTTCGACTTCGACCCGGCACAAGCGGTCAACCAAAAAGTGCCCGGCGATACTATCGGCTGGTAATAACTACGGCAGACAGGCCCGCCTGGCTGAATTGCTTACAGACAAACAGCACGCGACAACGATTGATGCCTGCATTACATGACATACCTGCCGAACCCACTTACGCTGTCATCGGCACGGGGGCGGTGGGTGCGTTCTACGGCGGATGTTTACAGAAGCTCAATCGAACGGTCCACTTCCTCTGCCGAAGTGACTACCACCACGTCAAACAGCACGGCCTGCGGATCGATTCGGTCAACGGCGACTTCACACTGCCACGGGTCAACGTCTATCCTGATGTGAATAACATGCCCGGCTGCGATGTTGTGATTGTTGCGCTCAAGACCACCCATAACCACCTGCTGGCGAAGCTGCTCCCGCCGCTGGTAAAAGACGAGGGGGTGGTGCTTGTTTTACAGAACGGCCTGGGGATTGAACGACAGGTTGCCGGGATTGTCGGTGATGCGCGAGTGATGAGCGGGCTGTGTTTTCTGTGCTCGAATAAACTGGGGCCGGGGCATATCCATCACCTGGACTACGGCCGGGTCGAGTTCGCGGACTACACGGCGGACGGCTCGCCGGCTGGGATCACGCCACGGATGCGCACAATCGCCGATGATTTTGAGCAGGCGGGCAACCCGGTTGTCCTGAACGAAGACCTGACGCTGGCACGGTGGAAGAAACTTGTCTGGAACATCCCGTTCAACGGGCTGACCGTCCTGTTGAATACCGACACCGCCGCCATCATGGCCGACCCCACGCTCCGCGCTGAGGCACACGCCCTGATGTTGGAAGTCCAGCGCGCCGCCAAGACCTGTGCCAGCCGAATCATTGAAGACAACTTCGTCCAGATGATGCTCGACTGGACCGACGAGATGGAACCCTACCAGCCGAGCATGAAGCTCGACCACGACGCGGGCCGAGCGTTGGAAGTCGAGGCTATTTTCGGCGCGCCACTGCGTGCCGCGACTGAGGCGGGGTGTGATATGCCCAAGCTCAAGTTGATTTATAAGCGATTGATCGCTGTAGGCGCACATTAAAAAGATCGAGAGACCGGCCAGCAAAGGATCACTTTACCGTTAATTCCTACGATTCGCGTTCATTTGCGTTCATTTGCGGTTAATCCCATTCTGGCCCGTCCGCTTGAGTCTGTCAGACATATCGACGCGGGATTGACTCAGGCCGGCAAAATCACGATAATCCCTGCCCCTGTTGAGATACCGGCGTCGTTTGGGAACGGCGCCAGGCGTGGGTCGACAGGGATCACCGTTCAAACCCCCCGCCCCACCCATCCCAGACCGACGAACACCCTTATATAGACAGGATCTGTGGGATTATGGCCGAAGA
>JAJRRS010000004.1 GCA_024279275.1 Planctomycetota bacterium
GTCAAGAACCGTAGCCACTAGTGTCCCTCCCGCGGTGACCTCGGCAGTGTTTCCCAGCAATAGGAAATCGCCGATTTCATCTAGGCTAATGGATTCTATGAACAGGCCCGGGTCGGCCTGGATAACAAACGAAAGCTGCCCCGCGGTGATATCCGAACCCACGCCAGCCTGTGCGGCGGCGAAAGGCCCGGTTGAAAAACTCAATGAATCGCCGACCACGATCGGATCGCCGAACAGAGGCGTCGGGTCTGTCGCGGACGCCTCCATCAGGTCCGTGACGGTCCCACCGGCCAGGTTATAAATGATGCCTGCTTCGACGGCGGGGTTTGAGAGAAACAGAACCCCAGCGACCAGGCTTCCCACCAAATTTCGGTACAACATCCTCGTCTCTCCTGCAATAAGAAAAGGCTGTCATGGAAAACCGCGTGCTATATCTAGCGCACAAAAAAGAGAGGGCAGACGTAAACGTCCACTCTCTCCACTCCTGGTATTGCTATGTCGCGGCGGCTTAATACAACAGCTACCTATGTTCTCTTCGTCAGAACTAGGATAGCCGATTAGCGATGAAATGCAATGACTTCATGCGAAAAATATGCGTTTATTATGGGTCTTTCTCGCTCCCTCTCCTTACCTAAGTTACCACGTTAATAGTAACCGCCTCGCTAACACCCAATTGCAGGGGCCAGCTCGTTCTTTCTCCAACGAAAACCGCTTGTATCAGAATCGATACGCCGCAGATTATGGGCATCAGTCTAATTACCCAAGCCGCCAAGAGCAAGTAATATCCTTGGCCAAAGGACCCCGAACCGGGTAGGGCGAGGCCTACTTGTCGTGAATTACTGGACTTACGGAACTGCCTGGAATCAATTCAAGCGGAAAATAAATCCCGTATACCCAGTCAGAGGCGACCCGGACACACCCTAACCATCCGCCGCCGCAGCCAGCGGGGCGTTCACCTGATGGACACGGGTCTGAGCCGTGATGCTGCTCAGGAGTACCACGAGGGTGTGGAATCGCCCAAGATTGACGACCCGCTCAGCATCCTGTTTCGCAGAGCTTGCGTCAACCCCGGTGGGCTGTCCATCACGGATCAAAAGCGTGACCACGCCATCATGGTACCGGTACGAGTTATCCGCCTTTTCCAACCGATCCAGCCTGCACGCCACGCCGTCCATTCGGCCCACCAACGATAATCTCTCGCCCTCGGCATCCACATAAAACCCATCGTGCGGCGCACCTTCCTCAAAAGCTCTCAAGCTCCCAAAGAAACTTGGCTTCTTAATGTAAGGCCCATCGTACTCCGGACAAAACGTGTCACAGTTGCCGCAGTGGTTGCAATAATCGGCAAAGTTGGCGATCTGCTCCGTCCGCTCAACCTTAAAAATCTTTTCTTCCCCGACCTCCTGAACAGACCCATCCGCCAACACCGCGACATCCCGATACACCAGATCAACCTTCGGCGTCTCGTACAAAAAGTTCGCATCATTCGGACACACCGGGATGCACTTGTTGCAGGTCACACAGTCGAACACCACCAGGTGAGAGTTGATCCGCTTGGGAACCATCTGGTTCTTCGCCTGGGTGTAACGCGGGTCGGCCTGCACCTCCTTAACAATGTCCGGTGTATTCAAGAACCCCGCCAGCACCGGGTCGCCGCCCGCCTCGTCCCCGTGGCCCCGTGCCTTGAGGATGTATTCGTCGATCGTCTTCGCCCCGACCTTGGTCATACTGGCGGCAAGATCACCTAAATACCCCGGCAGCCGCGCGTACCCGCCCGGCTTCAACAAATCCGTACATGTCGTGATCGGGGTGAACCCACAGGCGACCATGTTCGGGAAGTTCTTACGGTCCACCCCGGCTGAGAACGTGACCGGCATCTCGTGCCCCATCACCCGCCGAAACTCATCCGCCAGCGTCAGCGTGATCACATGCAACGGCGTCCCCGACAGGTACATCACCTTGTTATCCGGCGTAAAAAAGTCCTTGTGATTCACTACCTCGAGCGTGTTGGAAAACTTCGCCCCAAACGACCGACCGTTAGCTTTCGCCACCGCTGTCAGCCGTTGGCATATCCCAACCGCATCATCAAACGCCACCCCGCTGGTGTATGCCTCGGGGCTGACCTGGACTTCGTCGTAGCCCATCACATCATGCAGCAGGTACTCCAGCTTCTCCTTGCCGAGCATCGGGGGGTTCATCTTGACGATCACATCCACGCCGATCTTAGTGAGCAGGAACTCGCAGATGCGTTCGATCTCGTCCGCCGGGCAGCCGTGGAAAGTTGACAACGTGATGCTGTTGCTCAGACGAGTGGGGTAGTCAAGGTCGCGCAGATGCTTGAGCCGGTCGGGGAGTTGATCTCGCAACGTGTTGATGTCGTTGGTCGCATCGAGCATCCCGCTTAGGAACCGTTGGATCGGGTCGGACTGGATGCCTTTGAGGTCATAGCCGACCGACATGTCGAATAAGAATTGCCCAGCCGCGCCGTCCATCGACGTATCCCCAAACGGGTTCCCAAACGTCTCGGGGCTGTGCCGCAGCATGTGCAGCAGCATCGAGCCTTGCACATACTGGTCCAGCGATTCTTTCAGCAGAAGCTCCTGGGACCACTCGACGTTGTACCCCACGTTCGTCGCGTCGATGCAGGGCCGGGGAATCTCCAGCCGATCGTTGATCTGGACGGTCTTTAACTCAAAAATCCGAGACCCCGCCAGGTACGCCAGCACCAGGTTCTGCGCCATCTGCGTCTGAGGCCCCGCCGCCGGCCCAACCGGGTTCCCCGCCGGCCTCCCGTGAAACGTCACCGACAAATCCGGGGTGTCCGGGCCGTCCGGGGCGGGCTTGAACCATTTTTTACTGGGGAGGTCGAACATGCTCGATCGGGTCTGGTATTCCAGACGCATGCGGTCGATCAGGTCAACAAACGGTGTGCAGTAGAGGTCAACCATAGGGTGCTTTTTATAGGTCGTTCGGGATTCGGGTGTCTCGGTCCTAGCCCCCTAGCCTAATCGACACCCCCGTTTTAACCAACCATTTTCTTTGTGCATAGATTTGAGGGTAGGTAGAAGCTGGCCTGTGCGGTACAATGTTAGTTTTGGGATTCTCTGGATGATGACGACTTTAACAGGGCTTAAATGTGTGACCTGCGGCCGCGGGTTCGGGCCTGATGGGCCTTGGATGACCTGCCCGGATTGCGGGCCGGACGACGGGATACTGGACGTCCAGTACGACCTCGATGCCGTGCGCGCAGCCTGGAAGTCCACCCCCCTGGCCGACCGCCCGCTGACCCACTGGCGCTACCACGAGCTCCTGCCGCTTGAGTCTTCAGCGATCCGGGATGACTGGACCGTCGGCTGGACCCCCGTGATCGACGCATCCCGCCTCGCCAAAGAGATGGGCCTTAAACAACTGCTACTCAAAGACGAGGGCCGTAACCCCACCGCGTCTTTCAAGGACCGTGCCAGCTCGGTCGGCGTCGCACACGCCCTGCAACTCAACGCCAACACAATCGCATGCGCCTCCACCGGCAACGCCGCGACCAGCCTCGCCGGGCACGCCGCACTGGCGGGGATGCCTTGCGTCATCTTCGTCCCACACACCGCACCGGAACCCAAGCTCGCCCAGCTCCTGGTCTTCGGCGCCACCGTCATCGCAGTCCAAGGCAGCTACGACCAGGCCTACCAACTCTGTTCACAAGCCTGCGAAAAATTCGGCTGGTACAACCGCAACTGCGCGATCAACCCCGTCCTGGTCGAAGGCAAAAAAACCGGCGGCCTCGAAATCGCCGAGCAGAGCGCGTCCTTCGGCGGCGTCCCCGATTGGGTCGCGGTCAGTGTCGGTGACGGCTGCACCATCGCCGCTGTTTGGAAAGGCCTATCTGAGATGCACCAACTCGGCGTCATCGACCGCCTGCCACGCCTGCTCGGTGTCCAAGCCAAGGGCGTCGCCCCCATCGCCTACGCCCTGAAACACGGCTCAATGCCCACCAAGCTGCAAGACGGCTGCACCGTCGCCGACAGCATCAACGTCGCTGTCCCACGCAATTGGCGTAAAGCCGTCAACGCACTCAAACAAGCCAACGGCGTGGTCGTCAGCGTCGATGACGACCAAATTCTCGATGCCATGCGTGCCAGCGGTCGGCATGGCGTCTACGCCGAACCCGCAGCGGCAGCAGCACTCGCAGGCGTGAAGGTCGCGATCGAAGATGGCATAATATCCGGGGGTGATCGTGTGCTGGCGATGGTCACCGGCAGCGGACTCAAAGACACCCGTGCCGCCATCCGTGCAGGCGGCGAACCGATTAAGATCGAACCCAATTTAGACACCCTTGCCACGGCACTAAAAGGCCGAGGCGTGACAGATGGAGCAGGTTGATGCAGGCGAATCAAGAAGCGTTAAGTAGAACAATCTCAAAGTGCCGGGACCGCAAGGTGCTTTTGCCGACGTTCGCGCAGATGCGCGACCCGTCGCTGGTCCCACAAAAAGTCAAAGACCGCCTCAAGCAGGTCGGGCTTTGGGATATCGACCCCATCAACCTCTTCCGCATCACCTGGAAGAACGAGCCGGCCGAAACAGGCGGCCTCTACAACCACGGCAACTTCGTTGTCTTCCCCCCCGAACTCACCGGCGTAGACGCCACCATCATCGGCATCGTCGGGAAGTACTTCCCCACCGGCGCACACAAAGTCGGCGCAGCCTACGCCTGCCTCGCCCCCCGCTTAGTCACCGGCGAGTTCGACACCACACGACACAAAGCCGTCTGGCCCAGCACCGGCAATTACTGCCGAGGCGGTGCGTTCGACTCGGCGCTCCTAGGCTGTGACGCGGTTGCGATTCTCCCCGAAGAGATGAGCCGGGAACGTTTCGACTGGCTCAAGGGCATCTGCTCGGAGGTCATCGCCACCCCCGGCTGCGAGTCCAACGTCAAAGAAATCTACGACAAGTGCTGGGAAATAAAAAAGACACGCCCCGAGTGCGTGATCTTCAACCAGTTCGAGGAGATGGGCAACCCCACCTGGCACTACCACGTCACCGGCTCCATCATCCAGGAAATCTTCGAGTCGCTCGACGATGACCGCAGATTAGCCGGCTACGTCAGCGCCACCGGAAGCGCCGGCACCATCGCAGCCGGTGATTACCTGCGTACAATACATCCGGGGGTGCGCGTCGTCGCAACCGAAGCGCTCCAATGCCCGACCCTCTACCAGTTCGGGTTCGGCGGACACCGCATCGAAGGCATCGGCGACAAGCACGTCCCCTGGGTCCACAACGTCCGCAACACCGACATGATCTCAGCCATCGACGACGAGCAGTGCATGTCACTGCTGCGCCTCTTCAACGAGCCAGCCGGCCAGGAATACCTCCGCGCAAGCATCTCGGATGAACTGGCTGACCAACTCCCTCTGCTTGGTATTTCCAGCATCTGCAACCTCGCCGCCGCCATCAAGTCGGCCAAGTATTACGACATGAATAGCCGCGATGTCATCTTCACCTGCCTGACTGATTCGTCGGAGATGTACACCAGCCGGCTTGCCGAGTTGAACGAGCAGCACGGCACCTACGACCGCGAAAACGCCATCGCCGACCGTGCCCGCTACCTCGACGGCATCGTCACCGACCACCTCCGCGAGCTGAACTACAGCGACCAAAAAGCCTTGCACAACTTCAAGTACTTCACCTGGGTCGAACAGCAAGGCCGAACCATCGACGAACTCAACGAACTCTGGGACCCCGACTTCTGGACCAAGACGTTCGCCCAGGTCGATCAGTGGGACAAGCAGATCGAATCGTTCAAC
>JAJRRS010000084.1 GCA_024279275.1 Planctomycetota bacterium
ACCGGCGGGAGACGTACGCAATCCGTTCTTCGGCTCCGCCATGCTCGCCTGCTTCGACAACCGCACCGCACTACCCGTCACCGGCGGCGAAGCCACGCAACCCGACGCCCCGACTACGCAACCAGCGACACAGCCAACAACCCCCACCGACGACCCGGGTGCCCGGGATCAGCAGGATCTGTCCTCCGAATCGCAGCGGGATCTGGACATGATCGTCACGTCCTATCTGTCGATCCAAGACATGCTCACCGAAGATAAATACGACGGCGCACCAAAATATTTGGCCGTCATACATCAATCCGCATCCACACTTGCTACGGATGCCCCGGATGGACTTGCCGAGCTGGCGGTTCTGGTGGCCTCCCACTCGGATACCCAACCCGGCGACCTCGACGCGCTCCGCGATTCGTTCGCGGGATTATCAGACGCCGTGATCGCCTTGACCAAGTACGCCCCGCCAACCCATGACGCGGCAGCGGGTTTGTATCTCGCCTATTGCCCGATGGTCAAGAAATACTGGCTTCAACCCACCGATGAGATCCACAACCCCTACGCAAGTTCCATGTCCGGGTGCGGCACGATCAAGATGGAGATTCCCATTAAGACCGCCTCAACAGACTCGAAATAAAACCCCTATACCAGTCCTGTCCCGAGAGACGCGCTATGCCCCTTAGACCGTTGAATAATCAGACCGATTCAGTAACGCGCCGCGGCTTCATCGCGGCGACGGCGACCGCAGCGGCGGCGCTAAGCGGGTTGGCACCCCTTGAGCGTGCCCTTGCCAGCACCGGCTCGCTACAGACATTGCCGGGGCATGACGTGACACGGGTGCCGCCAGACGACGCTCTGGATCTATTCGTAGATCGCACGAGCATGCGGGTGGCCGGTCAACCCACCACGTCAGCGATCACAGTCAATGGCTCGATCCCCGGGCCTATCCTGCGGATGCGGGAGGGTCAGGACGTGCTGATCCGCGTACATAACCGCCTCGTGGACGAGGATACATCTATCCACTGGCACGGCCTGATCGTCCCGGCGTCGATGGACGGCGTGCCGGGCATCAGCTTCCCAGGCATCAAGCCCGGCGAAACTTTTACCTATCGCTACCAGGCGCAGCAGTCAGGCACATATTGGTATCACAGCCACTCGGGCCTGCAGGAACAGTTGGGGCACTACGGGGCGATCATCATCGACCCGGTGAAGCCTGAACCGTTCACGTATGACCTTGAGTATGTGCTGATGCTGTCGGACTGGACGTTTGAGAGTCCTTACCGTGTCCTGGAAAAACTCAAGACTTTTGAGGGCTACTACAACTACCAAAGGCCCACGGTGGCGAACCTGCTCAAACAGGGCAAAAAAGAAGGCCTGGGCCAGGCGTTGCGAGATCGGCTTCGTTGGGACGCCATGCGGATGGACCCCACCGACATCGCCGACATTACCGGTGCGACCTACCACTACCTGATGAACGGCCGAACGTCCGAGGAAAACTGGACGGCGATCGCCCAACCGGGCCAGCGTGTACGGTTCAGGATCGTCAACGCCTCGACGATGACCTACTACGACTTCCGTATCCCCGGCCTGCCGATGACGGTCGTCGCGGTGGACGGCCAGGCGGTCAAGCCGGTGGACACCGACGAACTGAGGATCGCCGTTGCCGAAACCTATGACGTTATAGTGACACTCCCTGACGACCAGGCCTACACCCTCTTCGCTGAGACGATGGACCGCAGCGGCTTTACCCGCGGCACTCTGGCACCCCGTGCCGGGATGTCCGCCCAGATACCGTCGCTACGCGAACGTGCCATGCGCACCATGGCCGATATGGGCATGGCCGGCGGCGCGATGAATATGTCAGGCAACGGCAACGGCAACAGCAACAACGATACCGAGACTAACTCAGATATGAAGGCGGGCATGAAGATGGACATGCCTGCTACCCAGCCCGGCACCACTGCCGCGACACCTCTGCCGACCGAGAACCTCCCCGAATCAATGATGCACAGCCCGGTGAATCACGGCATGGCCAGCTCTATGACCGCCATGATGCCCAAGCGTCGATACAACGAGCCTGGTCTGGGCTTAGGCAACGACGGCTGGCGTGTGCTGACCTACGGCGACCTGCGCGTGCGAGACACCCCCCCCGACAGACGCCCACCGGACAGAGAGTTCGACCTGCACCTCACCGGCAACATGGGCCGGTACATCTGGGGGTTTGATGGCAAGAAGTTTTCTGAGGCCGACATGATCCACTTCGTCTACGGCGAACGGCTGCGGATCAATATGATTAACGACACCATGATGGACCACCCTATCCACCTGCACGGGATGTGGATGGACCTCTACGCCGGGGGCAACCTCTACGACAACCCGCGAAAGCACACCGTCAGCGTCAAGCCCGGCGAGCTATTAAGCGTGGACATCTCCGCAGACGCGCCGGGGCAGTGGGCGTTGCACTGCCACCTGCTCTACCACATGGACATGGGCATGTTCCGCACCGTCGCCGTCGCTAGAACTCTCCACGGGGGGCAAGACCATGCGTAAATATAATATGAAAAAATACGGTGTCTCAGTCATGACGCTGTTATTCGCGGGTTCTTCACCGTCTTGGGCAGAAGACCCGGTGGACTCGGTTGAAACCCAACGCCCGGCAACAAACACCGACGCCGACTACCCCCACCCGCCGCTCGCTGAGGGGACGACACTGGATGAGGTGCTCGACGCGGCCGCGAAACCCGCGCCTGAATCCTGGGGGCCTCCGATCCACGACAACGCGGTTTATTCATACACCTTGTTCGAGTTGTTTGAGTACCGTTTCTCCGACACCGGCCGCGACCAAATCGGCTGGGACACCCAGGGCTGGATCGGTAACGACGACCACAAGTTCTGGTGGAAAGCCGAGGGCGACGTGATACTCGACGGCGCGGACGAGGGCGACGCCGACCTCCAGGCGCTTTACGCCAAACCCATCTCGGCTTTCTGGTATCTCCAGGCCGGCGTGAGATACGAGCAGTCATGGGAACCCGGCAGCACGGACGAACGCTTCTCGGCGGCACTGGGCGTCCAGGGGTTTGCGCCCTACAAGTTCGACGTGGAGCCGACGCTTTACCTCACCGACGACGGCGACCTGCTCGCCCAGTTCACCGCCTCTTACGACCTATACCTGACACAGCGGATTGTGTTACAGCCCCGGATCGAACTCAACGCTTCGGCCCAGGATCTCCCCGGGTCGAACCTGGGGGCCGGGGTGAATAACATCGATTTCGACCTGCGCCTGCGCTACGAGTTCCGCCGTGAGCTGGCGCCCTATGTGGGTGTCCGTTACGGCAGGCTGACCGGTGAGACGGCGGGTATCGTCCGGCGCAGCGGTGGTGACGACAACGACCTGTTCTGGCTGTTCGGTGTGCGCATCGCGTTTTAGCCGCCTGGGACCGAGCCGTGAGAGTGAATTGATTCAATGAATACCTTAAGAGGAACGAGACCTTGATCGCCAAACTCATTCAATGGTGCGTCGGCAACCGGGGGATGGTCCTGCTGCTGACCGCGTGCGTCATCGCCGCGGGCCTGTGGTCGGCGTCTAATATCACCGTCGACGCGATCCCCGACCTCTCGGACGTGCAGGTCGTGATCCGCACCGAGTTCCCCGGGCAGGCGCCGCAGATCGTCGAGGACCAGGTCACCTACCCGCTGACCACCTCG
>JAJRRS010000085.1 GCA_024279275.1 Planctomycetota bacterium
ACCTAAGCAACCGTATCTTCGCTGATCAGGACGAACTGTGGGACGCATGCGTGGTGGCCTGGAACCACCTGGGTCCCCAACGCCTGGCCAGCATCTGCCACACCGATTGGGTCGCGCTGGAATTAAGATGAAGGCGTATAAGACGACTTCGGGACCAGCAAACAATGTAACCTGCACATGAGCCTCCCCTACTGAATCCATGGCCACCAACAAGTGCCCCCACTCTGTCGGTCTAAATTGGCCCTCGCCAACCTTCAAGCCCATTTTAGAAATTAACTTGGGCCCCGGCTTATCGAAGAAGTCACTTTTATCACCTTTGCCATACCGGATGTATCGACGGATCGGCTCAAAGCAGTGTTCGTCCCCGCACAGCCCTCGCTGATTTCTGGTCAGGTAGTAGTGCAAAGCAATTTTAGCTATTGCACGGAAATAACTATTGGACACGACAATTTTGGTGGGGCCTGATCTCTGATGGATACCGGCTGGTATCGACTTTCGTTCCTCGTGTATTAGATCGGGATAGGCCTTCCGAACGAGATCAGGTACCCACTGCTCGTCACCTCCATGCCACCACGCCTGTGTAATCTGCTTGCATCCGAGTTCTGCAACACGTTCCCGCAGACTTTCAGGTCGCATGCCCTTGAAAAGACGTATTGAACGATACTCCCCGTCGGGACAACAAACCACAAATTGATCGATTGGGTATACATCCTTGGGGTTGGATGGGTCACGCTGGACAAGCGATGTATGGTCACCGTGATCGGTACGGGATTCAGGTGGCGGAGTGCCATGTGCAGCCTTAGCACCCTTACCTCGGCTCCGCGTCCGACGCGACGTCAATGACACAAAAGATTTGATCAAGCTCTCAGGACCACACCGGATTATTTCTTCCTCTAGTCGTCCGATCTCATGATTGCAATTCTGGCAGATCGCCTTGAATCTCAAGTCATCAAGAAACTCACCAAATGCGGCAGGGATGACGTGATCACCTTCGCCCCCGACATCTGCCAATTCACCACAGTAGATACAACGCAGTCCTGAATCCATATCTTACTTTCCAGAATCGCTATTCCATACGCGGATGTTATTTTCTCATCTTGACCCCGCGCTTCAGATCGGCCAGGCATAGTCGGGGGTGTAGGTGTCTTCGCCGGGTAATGGCAGCGGTTGGCCGCCTTGGGCGTTTGATTTTTCGGCGAGGTCGAAGATGGCGATGGTGCGACGGGCTTGGTTGGCGGTGACGATGAGGGGTTCGTCCATAATCAAGTGGTTGGCGATGTTTTGGTAGTAGCTGTGCCAGTTGGGTGGCCATTTGTCGAGCTTGGCTTCGCTGCGTGAGCCCAGCGAGTGTTTGATGAGTGTGACTTGTTGGTCGGGTCCGGTGTTGGTGAGTGCGCCTTTTGTGCCGAGGATGCGCCAACCTGCGCGTGGTGCGGCGACGAGTTGGCCTTGCTCGAGGGTTGCGGTTGCGCCGCCCTTGAAGCGGATGGTGACCAGGGCGTAGTCTTCGTTACTGGAGTTGTGCCAGAGTTGTTTTTTGAGGATGCCTGAGACGGACTCGATGGGTTTGGGGATGAAGTTTAGGAGCCAGTCGACGTAGTGGGCACCCCAGTCGTAGAGGACGCCGCCGGAGACGGGTTTGCTTGCGCGCCACCAGTTGTTGGGCATGCCCCAGCCGCCTGTTGCGGCGTCTGCGTGGAAGACGTCGCCGATCTCGCCGGCGTGGATGAGGGTGAGCATCTGCTGGAAGTCGCCGTCCCATCGTCGGTTGTGGAAGCAGGAGAGCATGGTGCCAGATTTGTCGGCGGCGGCGATCATGGCGTCTGCCTGGTCGAGCGTGATGCAGAAGGGTTTTTCGGTGACGACGTGCTTGCCGGCGTTGCTGGCGGCGATGGCGACTTCGGCGTGGAGGTTATGGGGGAGGATGAGGATGACCAGGTCGACCTTGTCATCGGCGAGGAGGTCCTGGTATTTGGTGTAGGTTTTGATCGAATCGCCGAGTTCGGTTTTGGCTTGTTTTGCGCGGTTGGGGTCGGAGTCGCAGACGGCGACTGTTTTGCAGCCGTGCTGTGCGTTGAGTGCTTCGGCGTGGAGTTTGCCCATGCCAAATGCGCCGCCGTAGCCGATGATGCCGACGCCGATTTTTTTGTTGAATGATTCGCCGCAGACGTGGCGTAGGGCGCGTTGGGCCATGCGGAAGAGGTGTGGGTTTTCGAGTGCTTGGGGAGTGCCGCCGAGTGCGAGGAAGGCGATGTGGCCCTTGTCTATTTTGCGTGTTAGGCCGACGGGTGTGTCTTTGCCGTCGATGTGTGTGACGGCGAAGATGTCAGGGTCTTTATCGGTTTGTGCGTCGGGTTCGATGGCGAGGAGTGTGTCGTGGATGGTGAAGGCATCGCAGCGTGTGGCGATGGTGTGGCCGGCCTCTTGTGCTTTTTGGGTGAAGCGGACTTGGAAGTCGAATGCGCAGGGGGATTCGCTGGTGGTTTGGACGGCGAGGAGTTTGCTTAGGGATTCGTTTTTGGAGAGGGAGGTGGCGGCGTGGTGGATGGCGACGAGTCCGCCGCCTGCCTGGACGAATTTGGCGAGGCCTTGGGCGTGTGCTTTTGGGAGGGGGTCGCATGGGCCAGTGATAGCGAGGACGGCGTGGAAGTCGCTGGTGGGGAGGTTGGCGAGTGCGGGTGCGCCGTTACTGGTGATGCTGACGACGCTGACGGAGAATCGGCCGGTGGCTTCGAGTTGTTGGACCCATTGGGCGATGGCGGGGTCTTGGGGGCGGTTGGTGCCTGGGCCTGTCAGGACAAGGATCTGGTGAGGGGTGTGGGCGGGGTGAGGCATGGGGGCATTCCTGAATCGGTGGCGGGCTTAATTATGGGGAGTGTTACATGATAGAGCTTTTGGGAAAAGCTACCGGCGACCCCACCGAAGCACCGGGGCGGTGCATCAGTGGGCTTCTTGGGGGGGATTATTTTAGTGATAATGCCACCTGTTTCGGCGACCCCACCGAAGCACCGGGGCGGTGCATCAGTGGGCTTCTGGGGAGCTTATTTTTAGGTCTGACTGGTGGGGGTATCAGAGTTGGGCAACGCGCGGATCTGCGATCCGCCGCTAAACGGGGAGGGTGTTTGCTGGAGGGTGGCTGTGGAGGGGTCAAGCGGAGAGATGTGCTGGTGGTGTTTAAGCGGAGCGGCTGGGGAGGCCTTGCGGGGGGGACTGCTGGTATGAGGGGGAGAGTTGGTGGATGGCTTGGCGGAGTTGCTCGGGGGAGAGTTTTGCGGAGGAGAGGTTGGCGTTGTCGCAGGATCGAGGCATGCCGTAGACGGCACAGGTGTCTTTGGATTGGGTGAGGATGATGCCGCCGGCGTCGACGATATTTTTTGCGCCGAGTGTGCCGTCTCGGCCGATGCCGGTCATGACGATGCCGAGGGTGTGTTTGCCGTAGACCTGGGCACAGGCGTCGAAGAGTTCATCGACGGAGGGTTTGTAGAGAAGCTCCTTGGGTTGGTCGCTGATTTTGATGGTGGGTCTGTTAGAGGAGCCTTTGACGACGCGCATGTGCATGCGTCCTGGTCCGATGTAGACGGTGCCTGGGAAGACGGGTTGGCCGTGCTCTGCTTGGACGACGGTGAGGGGGGAGTTCCTGTCCATGGAGATGGCGAGGTCGCGGGTGAACTTGGGAGGCAGGTGCTGTGCGATGAGGATGGGGACGGGCATGTCGGCGGGTAGGCCTGTAATCATCTGCTGGACGAGGTTGGGGCCGCCGGTGCTGGAGCCGATGGCGACGACCTTGAAGCGGTTTGGCCTAAATGAGGGGATATCGCCTGGCATGGGTCGTCGATTGGCCTGAATAAACGGATAGTTACTCTCATGATCGGCCAATGAGGATCGGGAGTCTCGGGTGTGTCGGTATTTATGAGCTAAAGCGTGAGTTCTCAGGTTATCTACTTGGCGCAGGTATACCCCAGGGGGTATAGTTATCGGAGCGTCCGGGATATATTGGGATAGGTTAAGCGTCACGTCTCAGGTCATTTTTGTATTTGTATTCACTTTGGCTGGCATAAATTCAGGCAGTATCCAAGACACGCAATAAAACGAGCGAAAGATCGGCAAGGGGCGGATTGGGAGAAGTGTTCGCGCTTTGGCGTGTCGGCATATGGGGGTGAGTTGAGGGGCTCACCCCCGATGTCCAGAGGGTACACGTTGGTATCCAGCGGGTTTGTGATATGGGTGGTGTACGGAGAGGGGGCGGGGGCTTTCAATAATTAGCTTGTGCGCTTCACTACTGTCCCAACGTTTGAGCCGTGATTTCGTATAAGTGTTGCCAAGCGAATGATCTGCAAGAGAAGATGACCTGCATCAACTTGAACTTGCTGCGACCATCGGGCCTTTCCTTGAATACAGGAGAGGCTCATGTAC
>JAJRRS010000086.1 GCA_024279275.1 Planctomycetota bacterium
ACATCCAACTGCACACGCCCGACCGACCAAGGCTCAGATAGCCCCAGGATCGTCTGATATAGCTCCGCATCTCGCATGGGCACACTCCTTAGGTGCCCGTTTTACTCTCAATCAACACCCACGGAAATCCCGGAAGGACCAAAAAGGTTTTTTCGGCAGGGATCAGCCGCGTCGTCCCAGCATGCACAGGGTGCCTGCGATCAACAGGCCGAGGGTTGCGGGTTCGGGGATGACGGTGATGCCGACGCCGCCGACATCTTTTTTGGAGATAAAGGCGCTTGTGCCGTCTTCGCTGGTGGCGGTGAGTGTGTTGTCGAAACTGATCGACAGTTTGGTTGCGCCGTTGATGAAGGGGATGTTGTTATCGATTAATGACTGGTTGATATCGACCATGAGCATGCCGGCCCATGTGCCGTTGACCAGCGGCCCGGGTCCGTCGTTGATGAGGTCGAAGTCGCCGTTGGAGGGGGTGAAGGTCATGGCGGTGATGATGTTGATGGGGGCGATCGCTGCGCCATCGACTTCAAGGATATCTACGGTGAAGTTCGCGGTCACGGAAACCGAGGCGTTGCCGGCGAGTCCGGCGAGGGTGAAGTCGCCGGCTTCATCGAACTGGATGGTGTCGATGAATTGTCCTGGGTGGGCGAGCATCATCATGGTGAGGATGCCATCGGTGGTGTCGGTTCCACCGGTGCCGGTCGCTGAGGCGTTGAATGAAATCGGGTTGAAGTCGAGGCTGTCGCCTGAGACCGTGGGCGTGCCGTAGAGCGCCGGCGGGAGCGGATCGGTGGTGGAATCTTCTGTTACCTGGAGGAAGTCAACGGTCGTGCCGATGAAGTCGCCGTAGTTGATGGGTGCGGCCGAGGCCGGCGTCCCGAGTCCTGCAATAGCAACCACAGCGGCGAGGGCCGCCGAGGCCGAACAAATCCCCGTAGCCATGGGTTTTCTCCTCTTCCGTTCATGGTCACTGCATATCTGGTGGATCACATCATGCCTGTGCATCTATCCACTGTGCAGAAACCTTTGATATCAAAGTATGCGCCCGATTACTGGATCGGCAAATATATAACTGGGATTAAGCCAAGTTATTAGAGCGTTCCCAATCCAGCCGTAGCGTTATCCATTGCCATATCAGAAGCTGAAGCCCAGTCGTGGGTTTCCGCCCACAGCTATAACGAGCCCACCGCTATGCTTGGATTGAGAACGCTCTAGGCTATTTTTGACGGGTAATCCGGGTTGGGCGTCGCGTGGCCGCGACGGCTAAACATGGCTCGCTACGGTGACGGTTTAACCCTTCTGAGAATGCTCAACCACGCTTAAACATCGCCATAAAAAAACGACCTACCCATATCTGGATAGGCCGTATCAGTGTTCAAGCATCCCTCCGTAGGATGATTGGTAGTCGATAGAGAATTACCGAATCAGCGTCGTCGGCCCATCATGGCCAAGGCCCCGAGGGTCAGCAGGCCAAGCGAAGCGGGTTCGGGGACGACGGTGATCCCGATGCCGCCGACGTCCTTCTTGGCGATGAAGGCTGAGGTTCCGTCTTGGCTGAGCGTGGTCAGTGTGTTGTCAAAAGTCACAGAGACTTTGGTCGCCCCGTTGACGAACGGGATGTTGTTATCGATCAGTGCCTGGGTGATGTCCACCATGAGTAACCCGGACCAAGCACCGTTGACCAGTGGGCCTGGCCCATCGGCGATGAGGTCGAAGTCGCCGTTGGATGGTGAGAAGACCATGGCGGTGGAGATATTGATTGGTGTGATGCCTACGCCATCGACTTCCTGGATATCCAACAAGAAGTTTGCGGTGACGGAGGCGAAGGCGGTGCCAGCCAAGCCAGCGAGTGTGAAGTCACCAGCCTCGTCAAATTCGATCGCGTCGATAAAGTTGCCAGCCTGCGCCATCATCATGAGGGTCAGTGTGCCATCGGTGATATTCACGCCGCCCGCGCCTGTCGAGCTGGAATTAAATGAGACGGGGTTGAAGTCGAGCGAGTCGCCTGAGACGGTGGGTGCACCGTAGAGCGGGGTGGGGTCTGTGCCGGAGTCTTCGGTGACCTGGATGAAGTCAACGGTGTTGCCGATGAAGTCGCCGTAGTTAATCGGCACCGCTGAGGCGGTGTTCGAGTATGCAAGCAAAGCAACTGCCGAGACAGCCGCAGTCAAGAATCCATTTGGAGTGGTCATCGGTTCTTTCTCCTCGCCTTGTAACCCGGCCAGCCGCCTGTTTCCCTGATCTGCAATACACACCCGCATGTACTGAAGTATTGCAGCCCCCCACCAAGGGGTATTTCCAATTACCTATGTTATATCTTAATAACGTGATTGCAAGCGTTAATATGATTACAATCGAGATATGTTCCCACCTGTTAGTCTGGGTAATCCGGGCTGCTCAGCCTCTTGTCCGCTGGAAAGGGTATCGTGAACGAGGATAGTCCCAGCTACGCTTCTCGGGCGGGCCTGAAGCTGCAGACGGCTCTGGATGCCTTTGATCTGGATGTCGCGGGCCTGACCTGTGCGGACCTGGGCTGCTCTACGGGCGGGTTTGTGGATTGCCTGCTGCAACGTGGCGCCAGGCACGTTTATGCGGTGGATACAGCCTACGGGGAGCTTGCGTGGAAGCTGCGTCAAGACCCGCGAGTGACTGTCTTGGAGCGGTCTAACGCCTTACATTTAGAGCCTTTAGCGGCGTGCGACCTGGTTACGGTGGACCTTGGCTGGACCCCTCAGCGTCTGGCGATCCCTGCGGCCCAGCGATGGTTGGGCGACAACCCTGCCGGGCGGATCATCTCCCTGATTAAACCGCATTACGAGGCCACGCCCAAGGCTTTTGCGGGGAAAAAAAGGGGCAAGCTCGACGATGATGAGGCGTTGGCTGTCACGGATCAAGTGATTCAATGTCTTAAAGACAAAGGTTTTACAACTCTAAATCGGGTTGAATCCCCGATCCGGGGCGGGAAGGGCGGGAATCTGGAGGTTTTGGCTCTGTTGCGACGAACGGCCATTCTTTGAGTCTGCCGGGAACTCTGGATAACCCAACACGCTTGCGATTCTGTAGAGCCACGGCTGCTAAAGCAGCCTCTGCCGGGGTTATCCAGATACTCTCTACCAATTTTTGTTGGATTTTGACCCAGTATTTGGGTTGCAAATCAAAACCAGTGGTATATTATATATTAATCGGGCTGGTGTATTGTTTGTTTTTTTGATCGTAAGTATTCTCTGGTATTCATTTTGATTGAATACAATTGGGCCTGTTTGGGTACAAGTGCAGGCCGAGATCGATGGCTCGGCAATAATCAGGCTCGCCCGCATCAAGCCTTTTCTGGGTGAACCTTGGTGGCGGAGTTAAGAAAGTAAGACAAGACTGAATGGGGCCGATCCGCCCCGTCGCTACATATTTGGTGGGATACCTTAATAAACGACCCGCCGTATTAAAGGGAATGACATGAAAATCAGAACTTCCAAGTCTCACGGGTTCACCCTGATCGAGCTGCTGGTGGTAATCTCGATCATCGCGTTGCTGGTCGGGATCCTTTTGCCGGCACTGGGTGCGGCGCGGGCGAGTGCGCAGAGGATTGTCAGCCTTAGCAATGTCCGTTCACTTGGAACGGGTATGTTCACCTACGCCGCTGATAACAAGGATTTCTTTATCCTATACAAGTCCGGGTGGCTCAATCCGCCACACCTAGGTGCGGTCCAGAACGCCCCCAACCAGCCCAACGGTGATAAGGGGTACTGGTGGTCGTCCAAGCTGGTCGATCTGGACTACCTCCCTGCTGGAGATATCTTCGACTGCCCCTCATTCGACTCGAATTTCACCGAACACCTTGAGGTTTCCGCCGATAACCCTACGGAAATCGCCAAACGGGGCTGGAACACGATCCAGTACGGATACAACTACTTCTTCCTCGGGTCAGAGCACGGATTGAACTGGCAACGCACGTCCGCATTCCGGGGCGACCTGACTTTCAGAACCCTGTTTGCGAAAAAGACCCCGAGGATCGACCAGGTCACCGACCCTGCAAATACCATTGTTCTGGGTGACTCGCGAAACTACGCTTTTGAGATCCAGCGTGGTGGTGCATTCAGTTTCGGAGTTGGGTACCTCTACCCGTCTTATGATCCGCCGGCAGGGCAGTATGGCTACGCGGACCCTCGTCACAAAGGTTCCCTGAACGTCTTCTGGGCCGATGGTCACGGTGAGAATAAGCAGGTGAAAGACGCGGACAACCCTTATCACGCCGATGAGCTGACGGATGTGCGCAGAGACGGTGGTCACCCGTGGGGCGACCCGGAGAACAATAAGTGGGACCTGAAATAAGCCGCTTTGCCACCGGAATGCCGTACTGACTTGACTTACCAAAGTATACCCGGGTACTTCAGAGACAATTCGTTGCTCTTTGGGGGAAGAGGGTAGCAACTCGAATAATAAGCCCATTCCCCAACTGTTTTATCCAGAAAAAAACGGCGACCCGGTATCACCGGGTCGCCGTAAATTAGGCTGAAACTGAGCAAGATCACCCGTTCACTTTGCGCCGACCTATTGCCAACCCCCCAAATCCCAAGATAACAATTGCAGATGGTTCGGGTATTGCGGCCCCCACTACGGGTGGCGTGCCGGCGTTCCAGTTGCCCAGCACGGTATTCAAGTCCACAGAGCCAACGAAACCATCGCCCGATGGATCGCCTTGCAACAAGACACCCGCATCGACGGTTTGGTTGAAATTACCAAGCACAAGGTTAAGGTCGGCTGACCCGACAAACCCATCATTATTCAGATCGCCTTCCAGAACCACGTCAAGCGTTATCAAACCCGTGTTGTATTCGATCCCGAAGGAGAGGCCGTCCACGGATGGGAATTCTATCGTGCTGAATATACCTGTAAGTGTACCTGTGTATTCGATGATATCGAATTCGTCGCCGATGGATGGCTCGAAGCTGCCCACCAGGTCCAGGTCAAGCACACTTCCGACATCCAGATCGCCGGTAACGGATATCTGAGGATCGGCAGAACTGAAGGTGCCCGACTCCATAATCACCTGCAGGTCGTTATTGGTGATATCGAGGTCGTTGTCGAAAATAAGTTCACCGGTGCCTGCTTTGGCGAACGTGATGCCGGACGTGAAGGTCGTGCCACCCGAAACTGTGAGTGAGTCGGTCACATCCGTAACTGTGAAGGTGACATCGGAAGCAAAGATAATACTCGTAGCCGAAAGTGTGTGATCGGCATTAGCGGATATGATTTCAGCACCGTTTGGCGCAGAAATTGTCAGTATACCCGCATATGAGATTGTAGTATTGGTATTGCTATCGATGCCAATATACCCAAGGGTCCCATCGATCGTAGTGGGGATATTGCCGGCACCGTTTACCGGGGCGGTCAAGCTGAGTGAAGCATGAGCCACTCCACCATCCGATGCGACATCGTAAGCCGTCAGGGTAAGATTGCCGGCTTTAACAGTAGCCGTAGCGGTTGCACCTCCACCCAGGGCACCCCCAAATACACCTGTACCACCTGGGCCCGCATCCCCCCATGCATCTGCCGTAGCCGTACCGGTCACGGAAATCGCGGTGGCATCCGCATCCGCGTTACCACCCGTCCCACCGACTCCATCGATGTCAGCATTACCACCAGCACCACCATCGGCGGTTGCCGTCGCAGTTGCGTTGGCGTTGATGGCACTGGCAAATGCATTGGCATCTGCTGAGCCTCCCTGCCCGGCCATACCACTGACCGACTGGAACGTAATATTGTCCCCGCCAATCCCGCCCGTAGCATTCGAAGTAGAAATAACTTCGGTATAGATACTCACCAGCGGATCAGCCTGCAGTGTTGTACTCGCCGTAGCATTACCACCGGGCGTACTTAGGCCTGCGTGAAAAGTTAATCCTCCGTTCCCGCCGGTTGCATGTGATATACCGGAATATATATTTTCTTCGTGGGTACTAATATGATTAATCGTAGAAGTCGCATTGCCAGCAACACCCGCACTTGAAGCTGTGACAGCGCCTTCGCCCTCGATCACAAAGTCAGCTGCAGCCGAACCGTCTCCAGCATTTCCCCCAACAGCTTCTTGCACAAAAAATATCGAGTGGCTGTTTAACAATATTGGATCATTTTGACTGTACCCGCCTACACGATTGATCATAATCGAATCAAGACCATTCCCCCCGTTGCCAACACCACCCACGCTACCATCATCGTCAATATCAATCCCACCGGTTCCACCCGAACCCTGAACTTGCTTCGCTGTAACAGTCACTGGCCCGCCAAAATCTGATACAGCAACGGCAGAAGAAGCCGCCAACCCCCCCGAACCCGTGTTAAGACCACTTCCACCATGCCCGCCATATGATGTCGCCGACGCCGAAGCACCTGACCCAGAGACCGCCACAGCATTTGCTATAGCCGTAGCATTTGCACCAGATCGGGCCGCTCCCGCACTACCGTTGCCCTGGTCCGAATTGCCCCCGTTGCCCCCTGTTGCATTGGCTGTGGTTGACCGGGATCCCGTAGAAGTGGCAAACGCATCACCACCCAATCCACCATCCGCCATACCTCCATTGAAATTACCGCCACCGAAACCACCCCATCCCCCGATTGCGGTTGCACTATTTGATCCGGTCGCGGATGCGATTCCGCCAGCACCGCCAGCGCCGCCGGGGTTGCCGCTTCCTCCGCCACCACCATGGCCGGCTATTGCGGTGTTGTCTGGATCAACCGAAGTCGTAAAAGCTCCCTGTCCGTCCCCTCCATCCTCACCGCTTTCGGTATCGATCGGATCGCCGTCCGCACCCTGTGCACCATTCGTTCCAATGTCTGTTTCCGCAAAAACGTATGAAGGCGATAATGAGATGGAAGCGCCTGCCACGACGACGCACCCGCACCATAACAATGAATCGATATACTTACTAAAGCTAAACATACTTGTCCCTTTCTGTTAACAACACTCGGTACAGTTACAGCAACCGCGCACTACACTTAACGGATACACGCCGTCAAGTATTTTTTAAGTCCCAGATATAACAACCGATCAATCGCGACTGTCCGGAAACATCTACATCATCATCGGAGGAGGGCCTGATCGAGTACGTCTGTGCCAAGCCATGCATCAACGCGATTGCGTTTTCATGCCACGACACTACGTACCGATTCTTTTATAAACACTCTGGCGTAGTCTTGTCAACCGTAAAACAGGCCGTTGCAATAACTTTAGTAACATTTTGTTACGCATCACTCAGGGCGGAGGGATCGCCAGAGCAACTTAAATAAAAAATCTTAATGCGGCTCGGCGAGCGTCGGTTGCTCTTGATGCTTGCCCATCGCTGCGGCCCAAGCCGGGCTGACCCATGCGAAAACCAGAGAGGAAGCCGAGTTAGGCCGAGGCGAGCCAGACGTAAATTAACGCAATCACGTCCTGGCCCAGTAAAGACGACAGGGCACCAAGTATCTGAGCAATACACTCCAAGATTTGTTAGGGTTTATCCTAACAAGCCGGCTCGCGTCTGCCCAAAGTTAGTCGTTTTTATCAAAAGAGTGTTTACACCCGCCGGTTTTGAGTTATTATGTAATGGTTGGGCGGGCCAACGGCGTCGAGCGGTGGATCGGTCTTGAGTATTAAAGACAAGGTTTGCCCGGGTCTGCCAGCCACACAAGAGATCGTCTTTTAAGTCAATTTCAGGGAATTGGATGTTATGAACAAGCCTCGTCAGATGGTGGCCTTTACGTTGATTGAGTTGCTGGTGGTGATTTCGATCATTGCTCTGCTGGTCGGTATTCTGCTGCCTGCGCTGGGCGCGGCACGCGAGTCGGCGCGGGGGCTGGTCTGCCAGACGCATGTGAAGAACCTTTCGACGGCGTTTGTGGCGTATGCGACAGATAACAACCAATGGTGGCCTGGGTGGGCAAAGATCGGTTCAACCGACTTACAAAACAAAGTCGCAGGGGCTTGGATTCCTACTGGAAGCCTGGTCAGCACGGGCGTCGTTCCCTCTACCGGCTATGCCAATGATATTTCCAAGGGCAGCCTCTGGCAGTACACTCCTGACAAGGGGGTATTCGAGTGCCCAAGCGACCCGTTCGCCCATCTCAGCAGTGGCGTGAGCTATACCATCAGTCACCACATCTATCGTAACGTGCGTCCTGCTTTCGCGGCTCAAACGTCTATGGAGCCTGCGGTTAAGGTTACCATTACGGGTCCGCCAAACGTAATCATGCACTATCCCCAGTCGGATAAGTTCCGCAATCCTTCGAACCTGATCTTCATCGTTGATGAAGGCGGTCCTGCGGAAGACCTTGTCGGGAGCGGGCCGGATATCGGTGTAAACGACGGCTACTTCCAGGACCTCTGGAGCGACCAGCCCGGCGGCAACAGGGGGGTTGCTGACCGTACCAAGTGGTACCACGCCGGTGGCGCGGCTTTCGGGTTTGCTGACGGCCACGGTGAAATCCGTAAGGAGGCCGACGAAGAGGTCTACAAATATTCACGAGGCCAACTGGTGGGCAAAAGCCAGAACCGTCGCTTTGAGTATGGTCGGATATGGGATCCGGCGGCAATGGCACCCGAGATTGCGGGCCAGCCGTAATGATGGGCTAAAAACCGCTTTCTACGCATGGATGGCGTGATTTTTGCTGAAAACTCGGGGCCGGGGCATTAGAATGGGGGAGTTGTCTTTGGACAGCTTCAATCCACACGGAGGTGGGATATCTGGCCGGGAAGGGCTGGGGGAAGCCGGGGGAACCGGGGGGGCCGGGCGTTGGATGGTCGGATGAGAGAGATGTAAGACCCCTTCGTGATCGGATTGTTGATGGGAGAGATGACGTAAAGAAAAAACTCTGCGGTGCGTCGTCGGCTTAGGCCGGGCGTTTATCTGTCGTAATGCACGACGGTCCGCTTGCAATACCCCCCCGGGGAAACCCGGGGCTGACGTTTGTTTACACATGCTCTGTTTTGTTCCTCAATTTAGGAGAAGGAAAAGATGAATCGTTACTCCATGAAAACCCTGCTGGGTTGCGTAGCCGCTGCGGTTACGCTGTCTACTGCTGGGACTGTGATGGCTGTGCCTTACGCTTCGGCTGTGGTACAGACCGGCAACACCGTCGATTTTATTCTGAACGAGACGGCTGACACCGTGACCGTGCTGCGTGATGGCGGCAGCGCGCTGGTCATCGCTGGCACAGCGGGTGCCCACTCGTTCGATATGACCGGCTTCAGCAGCTACAGCATCGCGGTGGACCATTCCGCCGCCGCTGGCTGGGTTGAAAGCTCAAGCAGCATCGCCAATGCGGCGTCCTTGAACTTCGAGCGTCCCAACGCTGTGCAGGTCAACAAGAACCCAGGCAGCGCCAACTTCGGCAACATCTACGTCGGCAACCGCTCGACCCTGCCTGCCGCCAGCGGTCGGGTCATGGGTGACGGCATCTACATCCTCAACGCGACCGGCGTCAACTCAGGCGGCGAAGGCCTCAACGACGCCACCGCAGCTAAAAACGGCGGCGGCACGCTGGTCTTCAACGCCAGTTCCAACTCGCCTTGGCGTATCAGCATCGGCGAGGACGACAACATCTACATCGCTGACTGGTCCGACGCGACCGGTGGCGTGAAGTTCATGAGTGCTGACGGTGCCAGCGGCGGTCTGCTGCTGGCCGGTGCAGGCGGCCCCACAGGCGGAGCTGGCAACCACGGCTCGGTCGTCAGTCGGCCTGTCGTCACCGGCTCGCTGGGCGTTGACCTGACCCTCTGGACCATGGACGAGGACCTCGCGGGTTCCGTTGCTGCCACAGGCAACCACGTCTGGCGCTATGACATCGGTGCCACCACCTCGGACTACGCGGGTGCGGCGAACCTGGTGCTAGACGCCAGCACGGACGGTACCAACTCCGACGGTTCGGTCATCCTGTTTGACCTGAATATCGGCGTCGATGCTGATATCCAGCGTGACGCCACAAGCGGTAACTGGATCATCACTCAGCCGCGTAACGATGGCAACGAGACCGGCCTGCTGATCCTGGGCGCTGATGTCAACGGCAACCCGGACATGACCAACGTCCTGTTCAACTCCAAGCAGTTCTCGCTGGACCCGGCGGGTGACGGCTCGGTGGCCCCGTTGGACGGTGCGACCGACGATCTGCTCTTCCCCGAATTTGACGGGGTGCAGGACATCTTCCGCTTCATCAGCCGTGCAGAAGTTTCGCCTGACGGCACCACCCTCGTATTGCACCGCCGTACTACGGGTGCTGAGAACCCATACCTGGGTCTTGAGCCTGTCATCCTGATTCCTCTGGATGCTAACGGCGTGCCTATCCTGGACGTCGCCAACGTCTTGACCGACCCGACCTTGGGCATCACCGAGCTTGCCATGGTCAGCCAGTCCAATGGCAGCCGTAAGACCATCAGCTACGACCTCGCGGGCAACCTCTACGCCGGCTCCAACGCCGACGAGCAGGTCAGCATCTGGGGCCCCGGCGGCGTCAGTTCGGCGATCACCTCCTCTGATGGTACGTTCACCATTAACGGTGTGACCTTCGGCGGCGGCGGCGGCGGCATCGTCGGCGACCTCGACGGTGACGGGTTCGTTGGTATCAACGACCTGAACATCGTCCTGGCCAACTGGAACCAGACCGTGCCCCCAGGCAATCCCCTGGCCGACCCATCGGGTGACGGGTTCGTCGGCATCGACGACCTCAACCAGGTCCTGGGCAACTGGAACGCAGGCGTCCCACCGACAGCCGGTGCTGCGGTTCCTGAGCCTACCACGCTGGCTCTGCTGGGCCTCGGTGGCGTCGCCATGCTGCGTCGTCGTCGCTGATCCGGTTGTAATAACCCATACGGGTTAGTTCATAAAACCTTGCACGGCCGCTCACCCTACGGTGAGCGGCCGTTTTCGTTGGCGAAGCACCCAAATCCGCCAAACACCCCAGTGTCTCACCCCATCTGACTGTTATTTGCTTGCTATGACCGTGTCCCAGCGGTTATCCTCATGAGTGCCTTCCTGACTCATTCTCAACGAGGAGGACACCCCATGTCACAAGCGAACCTGAAACCGTGGTCGATCGGTATGGCTGGGTTGTGTCTGCTGCTGATGGTGGCTCAGGTGTGGGCGATCCCGCCGATCATTTTGCACGAGTTCACGTTCGGCAGTGAGTCGAGCCGGCTGGGAGTGACCGGTGGGTTTGCGGGGATTGACGAGTTGCACGGGCTGGACGGGACGTTTGCGATAGCGATCGGTTATGAGCAGGTGTTTGACCCGCCGGGCCGTATTGCGCTGGTGCCGTTTGCGTCGTTTGTTGCGGTCGATGCTGTGTTGACTCACCCGGGCCTGCTTCAAGGGGCGGACCTGGATGGGCTGTTGAACCTCACCGGTTTGGAGGGGATGTTCGCCGATGGATTCGACTTTACGGGGCTGGTGTTCACCGGTGTCGATGGGCAGGGCCAGCCGATGAGCGTGCGCGTCAGCGTGCAGGATCGACAACTGCACTTGGAGGGTAAGAACTCGGCCAGTTGCTGTGACATGTTCAACTACCGGCTCAACGCCTTTGCGGACATCCCCTACATGGGCGATATCGACAAGGACGGGCATGTGGGGATCGACGACCTGAACAGTGTGCTCAGTCAATTCGGAAAAACCGTGACACCGATGATGGTGGGTGATGTGAACTGGGACGGGTACATCGGGATCGACGATCTCAATGCCGTGCTGGGCGACTGGAACGCCGGCTCGGCTGACTCGGCCCCCCCGGATTCCCCCGGCCCCCCAAGTTCTCCCGGCTCCCCCGGTTTCCTCGTGATTCCCGAACCGATCGTGCTGGGGATGATCCTGCCGGGGATCGCCTGCTGGATGCTTCGACGACGCGGGTAGGGGCTGTTACATCTGTTACACCTCATGTGAAAGCTCAACCCCCACAATCCACGCTGTTTGCGTTAGAATGGCTGGACTGGCAACGTTGGGGCGGTGGCGGACTATGCTCCGCCGAGCGGTGTCGCGGTTTTTACAGATCCCACTTTCGAGGTGTAATCCATGGCCGAAGTACTGATCGATAACATAGTTAAGGTCTATCCCGGGGATGTTCGCGCGGTCGATAACATCACCCTGCACATCAAGGATAAAGAATTCATCGTCCTCGTCGGGCCGTCGGGCTGCGGCAAGAGCACGACCCTGCGCATGGTCGCGGGCCTTGAGGAGATCACCGACGGGACGATCCGGATTGGTGATCGCATCGTTAATGATGTTCCGCCGAAGGATCGTGACATCGCGATGGTGTTCCAGAACTACGCTTTGTACCCGCACATGACAGTGTATAAGAACATGGCCTTTGGCCTGAAGCTCCGCAAGATGCCCAAGGATGAGATCGACAAGAAGGTCCGCCACACCGCGACAATCCTAGGGATTGGTGAACTCCTGGAGCGCAAGCCCAAGGCTCTGTCGGGCGGGCAACGCCAGCGTGTCGCTCTGGGGCGGGCTATTGTCCGTGATCCTGCGTGCTTCCTTTTTGATGAGCCGTTATCCAACCTTGATGCGAAGCTGCGTGTCGAGACACGGGCCGAGCTGAAACGCCTGCATCACCGCCTGCAGACCACGACTATTTACGTCACCCACGATCAGGAAGAGGCGATGACCCTCGGCGACCGCGTCGTGGTCATGAGCGACGGACTCATCCAACAGTGTGACTCCCCCCTGACCGTCTACAACCAACCAATCAACCGCTTCGTCGCTGGGTTCGTCGGCACCCCGCCGATGAATTTCCTGGATGGCCAAATCACCGGCGAAGACGGCGACGTCTTCTTCGAGGGTGCGGGGATCAAGATCAAGCTCAACGCTGGTCAGGCTGAACTGTGCCAAGGCAAAGTCGGTCAGGAAACTGTCATCGGCATCCGCCCCGAAGCCCTGTTCCTCAAGCCAAACGAAGACGCCAACAACGAAGACCAGACCGTGCAGGTCACCATCGGCGTGGTCGAGCCTTTGGGCAGCACAATGGATGTCTACCTGCGCACCAGCGAAGATAAGAGCCTGGTCGCCCGCCTCAAGGCCGAAGTTCTAGCCGAAGACAGCAGCGCGAAATTTTATGTGGACATGGACAAGGTCCACATCTTCGAGCCGGGAACGTATGGGGCGAATCTGACGAATAAGAATGCGGTGGCGGTGTAGGATCGCAGGCTTACAACGCCACATTCACACAACATGATTTATTGATGCCGCCCGATAGTCAGCTATCGGGCGGTGTTTTTTTGTTGTGGCAGATGGTTCAATGCTGCTCGTGTCTGGGCATACAGATCGTGACGCCAATCACCCTCTGCGATATCCTCTGTGGCGTCGAGTAGCCGCAGATCCAGCGGTGCGATCACGATCGTCACGTTCTGAATCCCCGTTTCGGCAAGCAGCACGAAGACTTCTTCGATGGCTCTATCACCGATCGCCAGACATCCGATGGACGCCGAGCCGCCGTGGATGAAGATGTCGCCGCCGAGTTGGGTGCGCCCGTCTGCTTGTGCCATCTCGTGATCGAATGTGTTGGGGTAATCAACTTTGATTGACAAGTGAAACCGGCTGTTGGGGTTCAAACCTTCGGCTTGGTAGACCCCTTCGGGCACTTGCCGATCACCCTCCGCGAGCTTCGGCCCCAATTCTCCGCTTGCACCAAGGATTGGATAACTGATGACATGGCGCATCGTTTCTGTCGAGTCACCCATGTAAACTTCGAGTATCCGTTCCTGTTTCAGGCCAACAAGTGTGACCTTCGCGGGTGGATAGGTTAAGCCGACACGTTCGATGGCGGGCAACAGCCTGGCTCTCGCTTGGGGGCCGTATTGTTCGACGCGCTGCTGAACCGTGTATCGGCCAAGCAGCTTCAGTTTAAGGGGATGAAACAGCCGACCGATCGGTGGGACCGCAAGCAGGCCAACGCACACACACAGCACCACAAGGAGGATCGTGATCCTTCTGCGCGTCAGCCTCAAAGTCTTTAGGCCAAGTCGAGTCAAGTGTAAGTCCCGGGGGATAGGCGAAAACGGATATGAAATCGGGGCGGCCGGATTCGAACCGACGACTTCCTGTTCCCAAAACAGGCGCTCTACCAAGCTGAGCTACGCCCCGCGGTGAGGCGGAAAGTATACGCTAAATGGCCGGGGCTATCAGGCCTGGGCTAGATAGGCGGCTAAGAGGTCTCTACAGGCGTTCAGGTCGGTTTGGTGGACCATCTCGGTGACGGTGTGGATGTAGCGGGTCGGGCAGGAGAGGGTGAAGGCCTTGGTGCCTGCTGCGGCGCGCTGGACGGCCCCGGCGTCGGTGCCACCCCTTGGCAGGATCGATCGCTGGGGGGGGATTTTGGCCTTCTTGGCGACCGACTCGAAGGCTTCGAGTACCGAGAGGTCGGCGATGGATGCGCCGTCCATGATGGTCAGCGCTGCGCCCTTGCCTTGCTCGGTGACGCGCAGCTCGCTTGGGATGCCGGGGGTGTCGCAGCAGAGGGTGGTGTCGATGGCGATGCCGATGTCGGGCTTAATGCTGTAGGCAGCGGTGCCTGCGCCGCGTAGGCCGACCTCTTCCTGAACGGTGAAGACGCAGT
>JAJRRS010000087.1 GCA_024279275.1 Planctomycetota bacterium
ACCGATCCGGCGGGAGTAGCCACGAAAAGGCACAAAGCGCACAAAAAACGAAGCGGCGCGAAGAGGGTTTTGTTTAATGGTTTGTGATGCGGGGGTTTGTTTTTCTGAGGCGGCGTGGTTTGCGGCGGACTGCGGACTGTACGCCCGCAGCTATGAAGGGATGCTTGGATCGCATGGAAGCATCCGGTGACATCTAATCCAGTGAGGCGAGCCAGGTGTCAACTTGACGGCGGGAGGTGAGGCGGATGCGGAGGAGGTGGGCCAAGCCCAACGTGTCTGCGAGACGTTTGGCGACGGCGGTCTTGCCGGCTCCGCTGGTGCCGAGGACGGCGATACGACGGCCGGGTTGTGCAGAGCTATGATCCGGCATGGTTTCGCCTTGGGTCGCGACAGTTTACCCGTGGGATCGAGGGGCTATCATGTCTGGCCGACGGCTTGTTATATAAGGAAACGTGATGGACTTTTTTCAGTATCGAGATGGTCAACTTTTCTGCGAAGACGTGGCGGTGGACGACATCATGGCGAAGGTGGGTTCGCCTGTTTATATCTACTCGAAGGCGACGTTCGAGCGGCATTACGATGCGCTGGCTTCGGCGTTTGCGGAGTTGGACCCGATCGTCTGCTACTCGATCAAGAGCTGTGGGAACCTGAACATTATCAAGCTGTTGGCCAAGCGCGGTTGTGGGATGGATGTGGTGTCGGGCGGCGAGCTGTTCCGTGCGCAGCAGGCGGGTGCTGATATGAGCAAGATCGTTTACGCGGGTGTGGGCAAGACGGACCCGGAGATCGAGGCGGGGATTGAGGCGGGGATCGGGTGGTTCAATATTGAATCGGAAGCGGAGTTTGAGAACATCTCGGCGATCGCGAAGCGTCTGGGCAAGACGGCCAGCGGGGCGGTGCGTGTGAACCCGGATGTTTACGATCCCAAGACACACGCAAAGACGAGTACGGGGAGGAAGGAAACAAAGTTTGGTGTGGATATTGAACGGGCCAAGCGTTTCTTTGAGTCGTATGGGCACGATGAGCATTGCAGACTGACGGCGATTCATTTGCATATTGGTTCGCCGATTTATTCGCCGGAGCCTTATGTGCGGGCAATCACCAAGGCGCTTGAGTTGATCGACGGGCTGCGGGCGAGCGGGTACACGGTGGACACGCTGGATATTGGTGGCGGGTATGCGGCGGATTATGAGACCGGGAAGAGTCCGGCGTACACGGCTTACGCGGAGGCGATCGTGCCGTTGCTGCGCGGCAGGGATTTGAGAGTCATCATCGAGCCGGGGCGGACGATTTCGGGTAATGCGGGTGTGCTGGCGTGCAAGGTGTCGTACATCAAGACGGGTGGGAGTAAGACGTTTGCGATTGTGGATACGGGGATGCACCACCTGATTCGACCGTCGTTCTATGAGGGGTTTCACTTCACCTGGCCGACGAAGGTTGCGGATGAACATGTGCCGACGGCGCGTGCGCAGGAGATGGATATGCCTGGGCTGCAGACGTATGACGTGGTTGGGCCGATCTGCGAGACCAGCGACACGTTGGCCAAGGGGCGTAAGCTGCCGCCGTTAAAGCGGGGTGATCATTTGTGCATTTTCACTGCGGGTGCTTACGGGATGGTGATGGCGAGCAATTACAACGCGATGCCCCGGCCGGCGGAGGTGCTGGTCGATGGGGGCGAGGCGGCGGTGATCCGGCGGCGGGAAACTTACGACGATCTTGTCGAGCAGGAGCGGCGGGTGACGGCGATTTAGCTGGAGGTCGCCTCTAGCTATACAGGCTATACAGGCTATACAGGATAGGGGCCACCGGCTTCGCGGCGCTAAACCGCAAGCGTGTTTTGGCAGTGATCCAAATATTTCTGAGACGGTTGGGCTGTCGGATTCTACTTCGAGGATCAGGCTGGGATTGTGGGTTCTTCCACTTAGGCCGTACAATGCCCGGTGTCTATGGCACATCTAGAAGTCCATACAAACTCGGGTATTAAGCGTTGCAACCTCGCGAAGAGCAAGGTGACGATAGGCAGGCACGCGAGCAACTCGGTCATTATAGATGACGATAAATTAATCAGTCGGCACCACTGTCAGATCGAGCGGTCGAGCAACGGTTTTGTGCTGCGTGACCTGGACTCGCGAAACGGCACGAAGATGGACGGGCTGGATATTGTGTCGGTGGTGTTGCGGTCGGGAACGCTGTTTCTGGTAGGCGGGACGGCGGTCAAGTTTATCGACGACGGGCAGACGGTTCAGGTCGCGCCGGGGCAGCTCCCGGGCTTCGGCGATTCGCCGGCGGGCGGGCGATCTTCGGACACGATGACTGGTGAGGACGACGGGATCAAGGTCGAGGATGCGGCGCCGATCATTCTGGATGAGGACGAGGGAGACCCGATCACCGGCAGCGGGGGTTATGGGATCGGATCGTTCACGGCGTTGCTGAAGGTCGGTCGGAATGTGCCTTACGGCCTGTCGGAAGTGGGGTTGATTAACGCGCGGGGCAAGACGGTTCACGCTGCGTCGGGTGGCGCGGCAAAGAACAAGGACGCGACGGCAGAGGCTATAGATTTGGTGCGGCTGTTGATGCTTGGGTGCATCCGGTCGGGCGCGTCGGATGTCCACATGGAACCTAAGCGTGAGGGCGGGCTGATCCGGCTGCGGATTGACGGCGCGATGGTCGAGGTGTCCAAGGTCGATACCGGTATGTACCGCAGGTTGGCGAGCCTGATCAAGATCCTCGGCGACATCGACATCTCCAAGAAGGGGATCATTCAGGAGGGGCATTTTTCGGTGCAGGTGCCGGACCGGCGGATTGATTACCGGATCAGTTTTACGCCGTCGATGTTCGGGCAGAAGCTGGTCATCCGTGTGCTGGACCCAATGAATGCGCCGCAGAAGCTGACGGACCTTTGGCTGCCGGACTGGATGTATCAGAAGATCCGCGACCTGACCAAGCAGAACACGGGGATGCTGCTGAACTGCGGGCCGACGGGTTCGGGCAAGACGACGACGCTGTATGCGGCG
>JAJRRS010000088.1 GCA_024279275.1 Planctomycetota bacterium
ACTGCCCAGCCAGCTCGATGATGTATCCAGCTACCCCTTCATCACACAGGCGTTACTGGACCGCGGCTACGATGCGGAATCGGTGCGCAAGGTGATGGGCGGGAACGTGCTGCGTGCGATGCGTGAGGCGGAAGAGGTAGCAAAGGGTTGGGAAGACTAACACGGGCCAGTCAATATCTTGGGTCCGCGATCACGCCCTCATCACTAAGCAGTGCGGCGAGGTTAGGATCTGCCAGCACCGCGTCAACCGTGGTTGTTTCCTCTGCCACGCGCATCGTGCGCCGAACCAGCCGGACGCCGTGGCTGTAATCGACGTAGATGTTGACATGGCCCGTGTAAAGAGGCTGGATCGGCTTACCGTTGAGTTTGTGCCAGCCGTAGATCGCGACGCGGTTGGGTTTTTCTTTCAGGCGGTTGGTGATGACCACGTCCTTCTTTATCCCAGCGGTCAGGTGCCCCAACGGGGCGGACGAGTTCTCGCGTTGCCACTTGATCAGGCCGTTGTGTTGGAGGAAGGTTGTGACCGAGGTTCGGTCTTCGGTCAAAGGAAGCGGTGCGAGCTTGACCCGGGCCTGGGTATAGATGTCGTTGACCATCTTCCTTGTCGGCAACGTGCAACCAAAAGCATCAGCGACCACTTGGGCGGTCATCGGTGTGATCGGCACGCGCACAAAATCATCGTCGCTACCGATCGCCAGATAATCCGGTGCGACTTCATAAGTCACGAACAACTCGGAGTCGTCGCTGATTTTTGCACGGGTGTGAATGGGAACGAATTGCCGAAGGAATCCGGGGACGTTTCCCCTTAGAAGTTCATCGCGGATAGCGGCTTCACGTTCGGCGGGGTTCAGATTGGCGACGCTCAACATAAACTCACGGCCTCCGGGCGCGTCAGCCGGGCGTGCGGGGATCGTGATCTGTAAGTCTCCCGCGTCGGTATCGACGTTTTGTGTTGCAGGCTCGGGCATGAAGCCCTCGGGGTGAGGCTGCGTCCAATCCATATAAGCACGCGGCCCGCCGAACGTGCCCCACTGATTTTGCTCGGGTGTGTCGAGTGTCATCGCGTGCAGGTAGCCGTTCATCTCGCCGACCATCCGTGTATGGAGGATGATATTTTGTGGGTTTGGGTGGATCATCAATCGCGCCCGACCATCCAGCGCATCGAATGTATGAAAACCGTGCCCCTCTCCCTCGACGATATCGCCCTCTTGCTTGAACCTGTCGAGCATCCGGTGGGTGGCGCGGTACGTCCCGCCGGTATCGCTGACGACTTTCTTTCCCTTGTAAGTAATTTCGCGGTCGTCGTAGGCGATTACGATCAACCGGCGTTGAGCGTCTCCGGCCAACCAGTTGATGAACTTTTCGCCGTGTTTTTCGTCGTTGGTGTAACCGTAGTTCGAGTCGAGGAAGATCAAGCGGTCTACCCAGTCGGGGATGCCATCGGAGAAATTGATGAACCCTAACATGAAACTACCGCCACCGGAGTGGGAAGCAAGCGTGACCGTTGGGAACTCCAGCGGGATAGATGCAAAGACGTTAGCCATAACGTTACGGATCTTCACCGCATTGTCATCATGCTTCTTACGCCAAGCAGGCCAACTCTTGATCTCGGCCTGCAGGCAAACAAGTATCAGGTTCTCAC
Organism: Planctomycetota bacterium; assembly: GCA_024279275.1. Taxonomy (GTDB): domain Bacteria; phylum Planctomycetota; class Phycisphaerae; order Phycisphaerales; family Phycisphaeraceae; genus JAJRRS01. The sequence continues at coordinate 1,643 of JAJRRS010000088.1, forward strand.
GCGCATTGACCGATTGCAGCTTGCGGTGCTGCGCAGCGATGTGCTGGATATCAAAGTGCCAGTCCATCCCCTCGGATATCCGGCAACCCAGCGTCTGCTCAACCGTGTTCCCGTTGGGTGTGGCGACGAACACTACATGCGTCGGATTATTTGGATCGATCTTATCCACGCCCGGCGCAAGGATCCGCAGCCGGACCCCATAATCAAAATGCATCTCACGGGTCTGCTCCCCGAAGTACGGGCTCGCGGTGAAGCCGGGCCAGGTTTTCACATCGACCTGTGCATCGACAGTACAAGTCAAACTGCACAACGTCAGCAACCAAACCATATGGACAGGAACACGGGACATGCCAAGCCTCCTGATAACAATAAGCCAGTGACCCGCGCAGCATTCTACACGCAAGAGATAGATCTCACCTGTCATTTACAGAAGGGTTTGATAAAGATGTAACCAGAAAAGTCGTCGCAGAAATCAGGCTCGTCGCCGACGGATCAAGGCCAACCCGCCAGCCACGAGCAGGGCTGCGGTGGTTGGCTCGGGGATGGTGACGAGCGAACTAGACGGTGGCGGCGGTGTGCCGGCGTTCCAGTTGCCCAGCACGGTGTTCAGGTCGTCGATGCCGACGAAGCCGTCGCCGGTGGGATCGCCCGAGAAGAGGTAGCCCTCGGTGACGTCCTGATTCCAGTGCGCCAGGACAATGTTCAGATCGTCGATGCCGACGAAGCCGTCGGAGTTCAGGTCGCCGAGGAGGGTGACGATATCGCTGATGGCGAGGTAAGCATTGCCCGGCTCGGGGTTGATGACGATGTTGCGGTCGGCGAAGAGGTTGGTCCCGATGATGACAGGGACGATGTTGATCCCGTCGCGGGGGTCGGGGACATCCAGCACGATCACGGGGACGTTGGTGAGGGCGAAGCTGCCGCCAACGGTGTCGAGACTGAACGACTCAATGAAGAAGCCGGGTACATCCAAAACCACGCCACCTGCCCCTTGGATCTCCACGGTGAACTCGGGGGTATCGAGCACGACATCGAAGCCGAGATTGGACGCGACCAATTCAGAGACAACCGTGACCTGTGCTCCAGTATCAAAAAACATCAACAGATCGTTCTGGTCAACGCCGTCGTTGGAGATGTCTCCCTGGATGAACATCGCACCGGGGATGTTGCTGGGGATCGAGGGGTCCTGGTGGAAGTCGTTGGGATCGGGCAGGCCCAGGTTCGGGAAGAACGTCGGTGGGCTTGCGAAGGCTGCGCCGGGGAGTAGTTGGAGCGGCGCTTTGAGCATGATGTTGGGTATGCCGGGATCGCCGAACGGAAGCATCTGGACCTCCGGCGACTCGAAGATGTCACTACCTACGACGATCTCCTGGCGCTGGTCGGCGTTAATGACGGTCGTGTATTGACTAAGTAGCGGCAGCCCGACGACATCGGGGAGCAGCGATGCGGGGTCATTCGCGCCGACGATCGCGACGTTGTACTGCCCGATGAGGGTCGATGTGTTCAGCGACAGGCTCGCTCCGCCGGTGGCGTTGGAGAACCCGGTGACGTAGATGCCGGTGGGGTCCATGATGGTGCCGAACTCCGTACCGCCAGCTCCGCCTAGGCCGATCACCTCGGTGCCCAGCAGGTTGTTCCCGGCAAAGTCAAAGCCGGTGATCGCGTCGGCGGTCATCAGGTGGACCTGTGCGCCGGTATCCAATAGCGCGATCCGGTAGTGCGGCGATGCGTTGGAAGACAGCGCATGCACGCCTGGCAAACCGTTGGCCAGGTAGTTGGTGGTGTTGACCGCGAGGAAGTCCAGATCGTCGACGGTGTCTTCATTGGTCATGCTGACCGCGACCAGTGGTTGATACCCGCCGATTGGCACGGTCGTGACAGGGGCGACTACGAGGTTGAGTTGGATGTTGTTGACCGAAAGCCCGCCGGCGAGGTCAAAGGGAACCTGAGCCTGTGCCTGTGGAACCCACAAACCACCCGCGATCCCCATCACCAAGACGGATGACAAGAGTCGATCGAACGCCGAAAGGCTTAACGTATATCCAGACATCGCCCCTCCAAATAGAAGGTGAAACATGGTTAAATCGATTGACAAATCGCCCCCCTGTAATCTACCACATAAACTCGTATTTACAAGAGATTCAGGGGTTTGGAAGGGATCAAACTGGCCGGACAGGCCCTGGGGGCATTTCAGTGGTCGGCTCGCGGTCTGCCGAAGTCCTGATTCGTTGTGCGACATCCTTAAACCGCGGCTCGACCTCGACGAAAGCCTGCACCACGGCGGGGTCAAACTGCGTGCCGGAGGCGCCGGTGATCATCTGCCTGGCGCGGTCGTGAGACACCGCGTCTTTGTACGCACGCTCACTGGTCAGGGCGTCATACACGTCGGCGAGCGCGACGATGCGCGCGGCCATGGGGATATTTTCGCCCTTTAGCCCGAATGGATAACCCGAACCGTCCCAGCGTTCGTGGTGGCCGAAGCAGACCTGGCTGGCCATCGCGAGGAAGGGGTCGTCGCCCCACCGCCGCTTGATTTCCATGAGGGTGTCGCCACCGATGAATGGGTGCTTCTCAATAATCTTTCTCTCTTCGGCAGTCAGCGAGGAGGGCTTGCGCAATACGGCATCGGGGACACCGACCTTGCCGATGTCGTGAAGCACTGCGGTAGACGCGAGCGTCTGCACCCAGGCCTCGTCACCGCCGGGCGTCAGCGTCATCGATACCTGACGTGCGAGGATCTCGGTGTATTTGGAGATGCGTTCCAGGTGTTCACCCGTCTCGCCGTCGCGTGACTCGGCGAGCTTGGCAAGCCCGAAGATGACCGCATCCCTGCTGCGCAATAGCGCCGCGCTGCGGTGAGCGACCTGCGCTTCCAGCCCACGGTTGATCTGCGACAGCCTGCTCTCGTACCTTCTGACGATCACCAGTGTGACCATCGCCGTAAGGACGACCACCGCCACAATCACGACCGTCCCGATCGCACGGACCTTTTCAATAAATGCCCTGACCACCATCCGTATCGGTTCTTCGGGCTGATGGACGAGCATCCGGGCGTTGAGTCCGGGGATCGAGGTGACATCCTGCACATACGACCCATCGGGCAGGCGCATCCACCGTGGCGAGAGCGCATTGCCGAAAGAACTATTCCCTTCAAGCACCTTCTCACCGCGGAGGATGTCGTTAAGTGTCATCCTGGTCAGCTCGGGCCGAGACCTGATTTCGGGATGGCACAGCACCCGGCCGTCGTCGTTGCTAACCACGCATAAGTACCCGCCGGTCGGCAGTTGTGTGTCTTCAACCAGTTTCTGCATCCGCTGCCATCCCGGCGACCCCGGGGTCGCGTCGTCGATATCCATCAGCTCGATCATGTGGACGATCTGAACCGCCATCTGATGTGAGGCAGAAAGAACCCGATCGCGGACGACCCGGGCAAGCCCGTGCTCAAGCCAGGCACCGAACCAAAGCAATGCCGCCAGCAGACATACCAACTGCCCAAGTAGCAGCGCCGAAACCAGCAGCGTCCTTCGTGTGATCTGTCCGGGCATGACATGATTCTACCCGGTGCTCAACCGCCTCGCCTGCGGGGTGCGGTCTAACCGGTTCAGGCCTACGGGCGATGGCCAAACAAAGACATGTGAGACAACACCGGATGACGGCCGTACACCGAGACAGGCCACACCCGACCGTCGAGGCCCGGATGAATCTAAAAAAATACCGGGCGCCGTGGGTGGGCGCCCGGTATCAGTGTTTGAAACACAATTACGTTAGCTGGTATCGCTTAGGACCGTTACCTCCCAACCGACGCAGCAATTTATTGACTTACTCAGCGACGACGACGCAGCATGGCGACGCCACCGAGGCCCAGCAGGGCCAGCGAGGCAGGCTCGGGAACCGCAGCACCGGCGGCCGGTGGTGGTGTACCCGCGTTCCAGTTACCCAGGACCTGGTTGAGGTCGTCAATACCGACGAACCCGTCACCCGAAGGGTCAGCCAAAGGGTTGGCGGGGGGCACGGTCTGGTTCCAAGCGCCCAAGACGATATTCAGGTCGTTGATACCCACGAACCCATCGCCGTCGAGGTCGCCCACGAGGCCGGCGGTGCCAGCGTTTTCAAGACGGACGGCTTCAAGAGCCGCCAGGTCAAGGACGTTGTCGTAGACGCGGATATCGTCCTGTAGGCCTTCGGCAGCGAAGTCAGCAGTCGGCGCGGCGTCGGTGAAACCGGCGCCGAAGTTGGCAAGCCCGGCGGTGGTCCGAACCGCACCGGCGTTGGCGGTCTGGCTGACGCCGAGTTGAGTGACGGCATTAGCATTGCTGCCTGAGTAGAACTTGAGGTTGTCGGTCGTCGCTGTGCCATCGTAGGTCACCGCGAGGAAGACCCAGTCCGATGCGCCCTGAACGTCGCCATCACCCTCGGAGCCTACAGCACCGACGGAGAAGCCGAAGTCAAACGCGGTCTGCCCGCCGATGAACATCGCCATACGGAAGTTATCAATGGAACGTGTCCCGACATTGGGGTTATTCAGGTTCCATGAGAACCCGTCGAAGAACGTGCCTTCCTGCTTGGCGAGCAGGCGGACGTTGCCGCTGCCGCCGTTGTTGGCGTTCAGGTCGCTGAGCTTGAGCCAGGTGGACATCGTGAACTGGCCGAGGGTATCGACCTTGGCGGGGTCGCCCATGTTCACGAAACTGGTGATGCCGTCCGCAGACAGGTCCAGCGATGAACCCGAGCCGCTTGGGGTGTCAGCCGAACGTGCCGCCAAGGCCTCTAACACGCCATCGGCCGCCGGTGCAACACCGGTGTCCAAAGCGTTACCGCTGGCTTCGTCGAAGCTGTACTGCGCCACGAGAACCGCTTGAGCCGACGACTGGATCCCGACCAGCCCGGCAACCGCCACAGCCGCGACCAGCGTGCCTCGGACGTATCCCTTCCCTACACAAGAACTAGACTTTGCAATCATCATCGTCTCTCCTTCTTCCTGTACCGCTGAATAGCGGACAATAAAATGAAATCCCTAGGAACGTCCTACGGACCGTCTCCACTCCAGATATGAGATCGTCGTGGAATCCTCTCCTCGATCCTCTCCTCATTGTTGTCTTCCGCCCTTAATATAAAAACCGTCTGTACCAAGGGCGATATATCCATAACTCCTAATTCCTGATAACCCCCTCGGTATCGTTAGAAATAATTTTCTTGGACCCGATGTCCCACAAAGACACATTCTGATCTACGCCGATGGTCCCGAGCGTCAACTCTTCCCAAGGTTTCTTCGGGTCGCTGATAGACACGGGGCTGGCGTGGCCGTCCGCCCAGGCGATGTTCACCGCGCCGCTGTGGATCGCGTGGGGCAAAAAAGCTGAGTTAGGCGCATCCCTGAGTATATACCAACCGGATTCCTTATCGAGGCCAGCATTCACTCCGCCGTTCCAATTATCCCCAAGAAGTAGCGTTTCCGACGGGTCAAATACCTCGGCACCCCGTGCCGGAGTCAAACGAAGACTGTTTGAATCAGACCTGCTGGTGTAAGCAAGGCTCGATCCGAGATGCCGGAAGTTGTAACCGTAGTCCAAGTTACGCCACTGGAAGTTGCCATAGTAAATTCCGCGAGCATTGGCGGCCTTGAACCATGTCCCAGCCGTGTTGCCGCCAATAGTCTCCGGCTCGTAAACCGGGCAATCGATCGCATCCTGATTAACCAAATAATCCAAGGTCAGGATAGCCGGCCAGTAGAAACCCTCCTGTCTGTCCAAGTTCGTAAGAACAGGGTCTGGGCCAATATGTCGGAAGGTCATGAACTGGTCGTCGTTATCGTTCTGATAGAGACTAAACCCGACGCCCATCTGCCGCATGTTGCTCAGACACAGGATATTCCGAGCCGTCTGCCGCGCCGCACCCAGCGCCGGTAGCAGGATTCCCACCAGCAGCGCGATGATCGAGATCACCACCAGCAACTCTATGAGTGTGAATCCGTCAAAACTTCGGCGAGGGGATTGGATTGCCATCATGTGTTTCCCGACTAACGATCAAATGTTGAACACCGACTCGACAATGATTCTCAAACCAAGACTTGGTTACGGGTTATCTGTGTCAGGGCCGTCACCCTCCTCTCGGCACACCCGTAACTCCTACCATCAGCGGCGGCGCAACACCGCCAGCCCACCCAGACCCAGCAGTGCTAAGGACGCCGGCTCGGGGATTTCGGCGGCAATACCGGGTGGGGTGCCCCAGCCCCAGTTCCCCAAGACCAGGTTCAGGTCAGCAATGCCTACAACATTGTCTCCATCCAGATCACCCTCGGCATAACCGACGCCCGTTTGGTTCCAGTTTCCGGTCACGGCATTCAGGTCGTCGATACCAACATATCGGTCGAGATTGGCGTCACCGACTATGGTCATCAGGATGGATTCCACGAGGACTTCGACGTCGCTGCCCGTGCCCGCGTTGACCACGCCGTCGATGTTGAGGTCGTACAGATCAAACACATTGACAGGCACATACGCAGCATCAATCTGGTCATAGAGTAGATCGATATCCAAGTCATCGACCACTTTATCATCGTTGAAATCGCCAGGGAGGCGTGAATCTGCACTTAAGCTTATATCGGTGTCGCCATCAACATTCAGTCCGACTACTGCTGATGCGTCCACGCTAAATACTCCAGTCTGTCCGTTGTAAGTCAGATCACCAAATGTACTGATCTCTCCAACCTCGTTTATGATATAACTGCCCGCGATCTGAGTGCCTGCGATATCAAGGTTAAAGACAGTAGCTGGGTCTAATAAAGTCCAACTATCCTTATCACCATTTTGATATATAAAATCAGAAGTTCCCATAATGTACTGGCTGGCTACCGTCATATTGATACTCTGAATGGTCGTATTGATTGGGGCATGAACATTTGCCGTTGCGAGCCCCGCCGATCCTACCATTTTAAAATCATCCATAATTAAATAGGGTGGGCTCCAATATTTATACTTCTCAAAGTTAAAAAATGTGCTTGCCTGCAGATTCACGGTAGCACCTGATACATTAGCAAATGCGAATATTGTGCCCGGCATGTCACTGTACCTTAAAACATTTCCGAAATGACCAGGATCAAGAACTCTGTTGGGTCGAGGCAGCGTAGTGTTAATACTGACGGAAGCATTGTTAGTTCCGATGATACTAGACGAATTGCTTATAATCGTTGTTGTTGGTGGGCCGGGAACAAAATAATTCGTAGATAAGCCCAGCAACGAAGAAGAAGCAAATGCGGTGGGATTCGTGAGGTTGTTGCTGTAAGTTACCGAGACATTGACCTGAGTCGCCACTGCATAGGCATTCTGCGAAAACGCAGCAACTACTACAGTTCCAGCCAATAGGCCAGCAAGTGTGACGTAACGGTGACAATGGTTAATGTTCTGTTTCATCCGGAAGCTCCTCTGAAAGGTGAATAGAAATTCTGATTAAATCCTACCATAATCCACCGCCTCTGGCGGTGTGAATCGCCCAAGCTCTACCGACACATGCGATTTGTGATGGAAGGAGTTCCGTGCCGCACCCAGCGCCGGGAGCAGGATACTCACCAGCAGCGCGATGATGGAGATCACCACCAACAACTCGATGAGTGTGAATCCGTCAGACCTGCGGCAATGCGATTGGGCTGCCATTCTTGTGTTTCCCTGACAAACGATCAAATGCTGAACACCGACTCAAAATGATACTTAAACAAAGACTTGATTACGGACCCTACACCGACAATCGGACACACGATACGTTTACGTCCAACTCTTGGGCCACCAACAAAGCCGATCACCAAGACGATGCGCCTCGTACACGCATATCATCGATCATCATTATAAAAAAACTAAATCACTTTGGCGTTGATCCGAACTGAAATACTAGCATATGAAAAAGTGCAAGTGGTAATGATTAACCAAAACTAATCTTTAAGTAGTTAAGAATCCATTCTTACCCTACACCTGCAAGCAGGATTTATATAACCATGTGTAACAGCATATCAAGCCTGAGAGGGGAAAGCAACGATATTTTGGCGGATCTCCGGCCAGATATTTCATCCTACTTACCGCTAAAAATACGCTTCTGAGTGGATTGGCCATCATCGGATAATACGACTTTATATCAAAATCCTTGACAGACCCCCGATCCCCGCCTATTACATAACTACCGATGAGTGACCGCTGCTCTGTTAGGCCATATTTGTATTTTTTTCGGCCATATCCGTTCTCACGCTTGGACCGAAAGGACATACCGTGGCAAAGACGATCCGACGTAATGCGTTCCTGGGGTTTACGCTCATCGAGCTGCTGGTCGTCATCTCGATCATCGCGCTGCTGGTCGGGATCCTACTCCCCGCACTGGGCGCGGCGAGAAAAACAGCGCAGGGCGTCGTGTGTCAGACACACATGAAAAACCTCACCCTGGGGTTCGCCGTCTACGCGACCGAGAATGGTGAATGGTGGCCGTCCGACGCCATCTCACCCAGGCCGTATGACCCCGACAACTTCGCCGATGCGTGGATCCCAAACGGCGACGTCCTGATCGATCGCAATCCCAATTATGACCTCACCAAGGGCGAGATTTTCGACTCCGTAGGGGATAAAAAGGTCTGGGCCTGCCCAAGCGATGAGTTCGCACACCTAAGTAGCGGGCTGAGCTACTCCGCCAACCACCAACTCTACCGTGTGCGCGCCAACGACCCCATTATCAGAAGTCAGCGCGGAGCGTCACAGGATGAACCGGGCGTGGGCGCGGTCGTCCCCGAGCTTTCGGGGGCCAATGTGATTCATCCCTGGTCAGTGAGATTCCGCAGCCCGTCGCAGTTGATCGCTCTGGTCGATGAAGGCGGACCTGACAACGACGGCGTCGGCGATCAATTCGGTTTCGGGGTCAACGATGGATTCTTCCAGAACCTCTTCAGCGAACAGCCCGGCGGCAACAGCAACGCTGGCACGACCGACAAATCCAAGTGGTACCACAACGGCGCAGCGGCCTTTGGGTTCGCCGACGGCCACGGCGAACTCCGCAAAGATGGCGATCTGGAAGTCATCGGCTACGCGGATCGACGCGTCCTCCCCAACGGTCGGATCATGCAGTACGGCAAGCTCTGGGACCCACTGGCCGAAGCGCCCCTGACGCCCAATTAACTACTCACCCGACTCCATTCTCAACAGAGGTCAGTCGGGTAAGGGGCTTTTGAGACGGATCTACGCCTTTGTGTAACGCGCTACGGCTATGCTTGATCCAAATATACGCCACAGCGTTTTTAATCGAGCGACTCACGCCCGCTCCCCCGCCCCCCTTCTGACACTCCCCGCCCCGAACCGATCCTGTATCGAATCCATCGCCGCATCCAGACGTTGCTTTTTAACCCGGTCGGGGTCTGTGAATAAGGTCATCTGTCCGCTACCGGCTTCAAGTCGATCCGCACTGGCGCCGATCAGCCGTACCGGGACAAACTCTTGCCTGGCCCACTGATCGAACAGCCCCCGTGCGATCTGCCATAACTCATCGGTCAGGTCGCTTGCGTTTGCAAGGGTGCCCGAGCGTGTGACGGTCTGGAAGTCGCCGAACCGTATCTTCAGCGTGACCCCCCGCGCCTTTAGGCTGTGCTTGCGCAGGCGTCGGCCGATCTGCTGGACCTGACCCAGCAGCACCGAACGCACATGGTCCCGGTCGTCCACATCCCGATCAAACGTCTGCTCCTGACCGATCGATTTCGCCCCGCAGTCGTGTGTGACCGGCCGATCATCGATCCCGCGCGACAGTCGATAGAACCGATCGCCGTGCTTGCCGAACCGTTGCTCCAACTCTTTTTGAGTCAACGCGCTTAGATCACCAAACGTCCGCACGCCCTGGGTCTTCAACTTCTCCGCCGTCGCCGGCCCCACACCCCACATCCGCTCAATGGGCAACACAGGCAACACGCGCCCCACATCCCCGGGCGTTATCACCGTCAACCCGTCGGGCTTGTCCATGTCTGACGCCAGCTTCGCAAGGAACTTGTTAAACGACACCCCCACCGACGCGGTCAAGCCAAGCTCACTGTGGATGCGCTTGCGGATATGTTTTGCGATCGTCACCGCATCCCCCAGCAGACGCGCCGACCCGGTCACATCCAAAAATGCCTCGTCCACACTCATCGGCTCAACCATCGGCGTCACGCTCTCAAATATCTCAAACACCGCGGAACTGAAATGCCGTATCCGTTCGCCCGGCACCTTCACCACCACCGCATCCGGGCACAAACGCTTCGCCTGCGCCATCGGCATCGCAGATCGGCAGCCAAACGCCCGCGCCTCATACGACGCAGCCGACACCACCCCACGCGGCCCGTCATACCCCGTCAACACCGCCCGCCCACGCAACTCGGGCCGATCCAATTGCACCACCGACGCAAAAAAGGCGTCCATGTCGACGTGCAGGATGGCGCGGTCGGTAAGCAAATCATAATCCTAAATAGCAGCAACGGACTATTGAAAGAATATCACAGAGCACACGGAGGCACAGAGACACGGAGAAAACCGATAGAACAGGTATGAACGCAGATAGAAATCATGGAGTCATACACACACGTCATCCCCATCCGTGTTCATCTGTGTTCATCCCTGTTACTTCTCTTGATCTGATCCTCCGTGCCTCTGTGCCTCCGTGAGCTTTGTGTTTAAGTTTGACACTCCGCTACACTAACCACCCATGCCGACGGTCTTCTTCGATATCCTGCACATCGCCTGGTTCATCGTCCTGCCGGTGATGCTGCTGATCGGGCTTGGGTTCGTGATCCAGAGGCGGCTGGGGCTGGATATGCCGACACTGGTTCGGCTGAATTTTTACGTCGTTGTGCCGGGGATGATCTATTTCGCGGTAGTGGATTCTCAGCTCTCAGCCGGGGACGTGGGGAAGGTCGTCGGGTTTACGCTCGGGGCGATGTGCGTCTGGGCCGGG
>JAJRRS010000089.1 GCA_024279275.1 Planctomycetota bacterium
CATCCAACTGCACTCGACCGACCGACCAAGGCTCAGATAGCCCCAGGATCGTCTGATATAGCTCCGCATCTCGCATGGGCACACTCCTTAGGTGCCCGTTTTACTCTCAATCAACACCCACGGAAATCCCGGAAGGACCAATAGTATTTATCAACCTGACCCCAGTGGTTATATTTAATCACTAAGTACCATCCATAGCTACCGACCTGCTGTGGCAACCGCCCCTCCATGTCCAGCACCAGGGGAGGTTCAAAGTCGATTGTTCCCGTATCTGTTTCGCCCTTCTTAACCCAAGAAACCTTGGAAGAAAAGTCTGATCCGAAAATCTGATCTATGATTTTTACGTCACACAGATCGTGAATAATACCTTGATCGATTGCAGCGATGCACACCGCTCGTTTTTCATTAGGCGTCTGAGCTTCATCGTATCTTACGATCCAGTCATTTAAGCTCGCATCGTATCTCGTTTGCTCAGGCACACTTTTTTGTGTGCACGAAAACATGGCCAGCGAAGCCAACACACATAAAATGTAAGCACAATATCTACTCAAACAAAACATGGCTCGCTCCTCGGATAAAGATGAGTTCTCTCGCAGTACCAGCAGAAGTCCATCCCATACCATGATACCCACAAGCCGCTTGGCACTGCGAGAAGGATCCAACCTGTCACCACGGCAAACGGACGATCTAAAGGACGATCTAAAGGGTCGGGAGTCGATACAGCAATAGCCACTCCCATGCGCACATTTACGACGATTCTACCGAGAAATATCGTTCCGGGTGCATGTTTCGTTAGCCCTCTTGCAGCCCATCATTTACACCACCTCCACCGGCTCACAAAACCACTTATGTGCGCACAAGCGTGGCATTTCACCCATAGATAGAGACGCAACTTATTCCTGGAACTACTTCCGGGGGCCGGGGACCGGGGGCGTCTGCTGACAACCTCACGACGGCGATCGACAGCTACCCTGAGTATCCAAAGATTACAAGGACCGGGACTCGAGGGCTGCCCCCACCCCCGGGTGTGTACCAACTTCCAACTGTTACACAACCGGGATACTGGAAGCGAACGAATGAAAGTTCGCCCAGCTTCCGGGGGGGGACTTTGTAGCGGATCGCCCCGGCTAGATGGCGGATCAACAGCACACGGGCTTGACCCGGTCCCAACGATCCCGTGGCTGCCGCTACCGCTGGAACCTTGTGAGGTCTGAATTCTAAATCCGGATCGCTGAAGTAAATAAAAAAATTCACCGCAAAGGCTACAGAGACCGCAGAGCAAGACAAAGAAAACCAAGAGTAGACAAGATGACAGGATTTGCAGGATCAAGCGTGCCGCAACTAGCTTGCCAAACTTATCCTCCCCATCCTGTCATCCTGTCCACATTTTTTGCTTTCCTCCGCGCCCTCTGTGGTTAACCCTTCCGATTCTTATCCACCCACCGCTCCTCATGCACAAGTGACGCCAGCGGCAACCGTGTCTTTACCCTCTCCGTCTCCACCGCATACCCCACCGGCACAACCAGCATCGCCTCCATCCCACCCGGCAGCCCCAACACCCGCCCAACCCGCCGCGTGTCGAACCCTTCCATCGGACAACTCGCCAACCCCGCCGCATGAGCAGCAAGCATGAAGTTCATCGCACTAAGCCCCACCTGTTTCGCTAACCAGTACCGCCGATGCACCGCCGGCATACCCGGCACCGAGGTAAAACACCCCATCAACGGCGCAAGCGTCGCCTTCCACAACCACCCCAACCCCATCGGCCCAGTAGAAAACGCCAACGGCACATACTTACGCAGCAACTTCTCATACGCTTCATTCACCGCCCCGCCCTCTATATCCATCGCCAACACCGCATCGAAATGCCGCTTCACTACATCACGATCCCCGACAAACACCACCACCGCCCCCGCCTCGCTGACCTGCCGCTGATCCATGCACGCCCGCCGAAGTACAGCCTTCTGACCGGGGGCCGTCACCACCACAAAATGCACCGGCTGAAGGTTGTATCCGCTCGGTGCCCACCGCGCCGCCTCCAACAGTTGCCCGATCACTTCCCCCGGCAACGCGTCCGGCTTGAAGTCCCGAACCGACCGACGTGATTGAGCCAAATCTAAAAATGCCTTGAGTTTGTCTGAATTCATAGCCTAAAAGCATACCCGATGCGCAATTCTGCTTCGACGCGCGGTATGATAGATACCGTGACGGCGATGGCTTTCCCCCTCGCCGTCTGCCGACCACACAGGAGTCCACAATGAGTACCAGCCCCGCCGGGCGGCTGAGATTCGCCTCAGCGATCAGCGACGCGGCTTTAACACCCGACGCGCAGCGCGACGTCACCGATTCGCTGCGTGATCAACTTGATGGCGCGGACGCCGACCTGATCATCGTCTTCGCAACCATGCATCACCAACAGCAACTCCAACAGATCTGCAAAGACATCGAATCAACATTCGGATCAAGGGTCACACTCGGATGCACCTGCGCCGGCGTGATCGGTACACGACGTGAATTACAAGACACCCCCGGCTTGTCGGTGTTGGTAGGCGTGATGCCGGGCGCTGCATTGCAGGGTTTTAGTTACGAGCAATTCGATTGGCCCGCCGTGCTTGAATCGCCATCAACACTGCGCGACGCAATCAATCTATCCCGGGGGACGGCGGGGAGGCGAGAGGCCGGGGTGTCCCAGGGGGCCGGTGATAAGACAGACCGGCCTACCGACCCCCGTGCGATCCTGCTGCTCGCCGACCCATTCAGCACGCCCATGGTCAAACTCCTCCCCGCTTTCACCGCCGCGTTCGGCCCCATCCCCGTCTTCGGCGGGATGGCCAGTGGTGCCGCCATCTCCGGGCAGAACCGCCTGATCCTCAACGGCCAAGTCATGCACGACGGCGCGGTCGGCGTGGCGATCGGCGGGAACATCGATATCCAAACCACCGTCAGTCAGGGCTGCCGACCCATCGGTGAACCCATGGTGATCACACGCAGCAAACGCAACGTCGTCCAGGAACTCGGCGGGAAAAATCCTCTGGCGGTCATACGGCAAATGGCCGCACAACTAGACCCCGAGGACCGCGACCTGATCCTAAACAACGGCCTGCACGTCGGTCGAGTCATCAACGAATACAAATCACGCTTCGGGCGCGGCGACTTCCTCATCCGCGCGATGGCCAACGTCAATACCAACGACGGCTACCTCGCCATCGGCGACCCCGGCGTGCGCACCGGCCAAACCATCCAGTTCCACATCCGCGATGCGAAAAGTGCCGCAGACGATTTTAAGATGATGCTCGCTGTTCAAGAGATTCACGGCCAAGCGCAGGGGGCGCTGTTATTCACCTGCACCGGTCGAGGCGAACACCTCTTCGACCACCCCCACGCCGACGCCTCGATGGTGTACGACGTTCTGGGCAACGCGCCCCTGGCCGGATTCTTCTGCGCCGGCGAGATCGGCCCCGTCGCCGACCAGAGCTACACCCACAGCCACACCGCCTGCCTGGCCGTGTTCCGGGAGAACGATTAGCGATTTGCCACTAGCTTTTAGCCGTTAGCTATCAGCCAGCAAATCGAGGTTATAATGTCATACTGATATCTAACGGAATTTCCCCGCGCGTTACCACAGGCTGTTGATGTTAATGCGTCATTCTCTTTCCTCCACATCATCAATCATCAACCGAAGGTCCGCGAAGCAAAATCACACATCATAAATCCCTTCCCCTCATGCCCAACCAAACACTCGCTGACATCATCCTCCTCCTGCACGCCGGCTTCATCGCCTTCGTCGTGCTGGGCCTGTTGCTGATCCTCACAGGCGGGGTATTGAAGTGGCGTTGGGTGCGCAACCGATGGTTCCGCTTAGCCCACCTCGCAGCGATCGGCCTGGTCGTCGCACAGGCCTGGCTAGGTATCACATGCCCGCTCACTACGCTGGAAAACTCCCTGCGCGCACGCGCAGGCCAACCAGGTTATGAATTGGGTTTTATCGCCGACCGTGTCCAACGCCTGATATTCTTTCAGGCAGACGCGTGGGTATTTTCGCTCGCCTACACCGTTTTTGGCCTGCTGGTATTGACCAGCTTCTGGCTGGTTCGCCCGCGCTGGAAACCAACACATCCCACACATGCCGCCACCTCGCTTTAACACCCCCACAACCCTATTCAGGCATCCCGGTGCGATGGTGGAAAACTCACTTCGTTATCGGCTTGTGTTAAGTTTTCCGGTCCTTCCGGGATTATCGTGGGTATAGGTCCAAACCGCCGCAGTGGAAGTAGATGGCGGTCTTGAAGTGTTCGCGGTTGCGGAAGCCGGCGGCGAGGCGTTTGATGGTCATGATCTTGCTGTTGAGGCCTTCG
>JAJRRS010000090.1 GCA_024279275.1 Planctomycetota bacterium
AACGTCAATGCCGAGCCAGGGACTGCGCTCAACGGGACCCATTCGCTGAAGATATTTGGACAGTTCAACGGCAGTGAAAACTTCTCGGGCGTGTCACAGGGGATCACCGTCACAGAAGGGCAAACTGTCACCGCAGACGCCAGCACCTTTATCCAAAGCCAGGACACGCTGTTCGGCAAAAGCAACGAAGTCTTCATGAAGCTGGAATACTACAGCACATTCGGCGCGGCGTTTGGGTCCGTCGATTTCCTTGGCGAGACGCAGTTGCTGATTGCCGATGGCACGACCGCTGAAAATACCTGGCTGGCACATCAACTTACCGGCACGGCCCCCATCGGTGCGGTCGAGGCGAGGATTGGTTTTGTCTTCCGCCAGCCCGGATTTGACAATGGGGCCATCTTCATCGACGGCGTATCGTTTACAGCAACCGATCCGGCTCTGACCGGCGACCTCGACGGCGACGGGTTTGTCGGGATCTCTGATCTGAACCTGGTCCTTGGTGCGTGGAACGCGTCGGTCGCAACCGGAGCAGCAGCCGACCCATCCGGCGATGGATTCGTGGGCATCTCGGACTTAAATATTGTTTTGGGTGCCTGGAACTTGGGCACGCCTCCAACGATCAGCGTCCCCGAACCCGCAGCTATGAGTTTCTTCCTGGTCGGCTGGTTGAGCTTGAGCGGTCGCACGCGGCGGTCGGTATTACGCCATTAGATTCTGGCCAGAACCTGATTCGATCACCCCCTTGATTACTGTTCTCACCCCAGGAGCCTTGCCGTGACTTCGCACCCTAATTACATAGCTCAATGGCTCGCCACGCTTACCGCTTCACTTGGACCGTGGTTCGCTGTATGCGCGGATACCTCCCCGCCTGCAAAAGCTCTTCAATGGGAGCTTACCTTCAGCGATGAATTTGATGGCCCCGATATCGACCTCGATAAGTGGGAAATCCTCACGCGCAAGGACAGTTACAACAACGAGAAACAATACTACCTCCCCGCGCAAGCGTCGATCGTAGATGGGATGCTCAGGATCACGGCTACAAACGAACCCCACGACGGCAAGGCCTACCGTTCCGCGAGACTGGAGAGTTGGTTTACACAGGCATATGGCCGCTTTGAGGCACGCGCTAAACTTCCAACGACCAAGGGCATCTGGCCGGCCTTCTGGCTGCTACCAAGAACCGGAGAGTGGCCTAATAACGGCGAGATAGACATCATGGAGAATGCGGGCAGCAAACCCACAACTGTGCAATGCGCGTCTCACTTCGCCGACGACTCCGGCAAGCATGACCATGTTTACAAGACCTATTCAGCTCAGGACGCCGATGGGAAGCCGATCATTTTCTCCGAGGGCTTTCACCTCTACGCCGTCGAGTGGAGCCCCGAAGAAATGGTTTTTTTTGTTGATAATGTGGAATACTACCGTGTGAACGTGCAGCAAAGCCCAGTCCCCAACACGCCGATGTGCATTATCCTTAATACCGCGGTAGGCGGATGGTTCGATGGCGAGCCTGATGAGACAACCGTGTTCCCTCAATATTTTAATATCGATTACGTCCGCGCCTATCAACGCACAGACGAGGATACCGAATAATCCCACGGCGCAACGCACGCCTAAGACCTCTGTGTTTTACTCCACAGGTGTTCGGTTCTTGTCGGAATAAAATGTGAGAACCTAATCATTTTTGCCTCGCATGACCCGCTTGGGTGTCCGGTCAGCATTGAACAGCCCCCAGTGTTTTTCAACTTCACTGGGGTCGTCGTTCCCCTTCCACTTCTCATCGAATGCCTCAAAGTAGAAATTCGGTATCTGGTTGGCGGTGGTCCAGCTCAAATAGTCTCGGTAGAACACCTCTTGGTTCTCTTCGCTCGCCACACCGGTTATCCACCGAGCCTGCTCGCCCTCGGTGAGTCTGTCGGTCGCCCACCCCGCTTCACCAATCACGAACTGCTGATCGGGGTGGCGAGCGACCCCCAAAGCGTACTGCTGCTTTGTCCAGGCCATCGCGTTATCAAGCGGTTGCCCGTTCCACATCGCGTAGATGTGGGTGAAAATGAAGTCAACCTCGTCTGACATGTACGTGCTTTGGGGTTTAGCCCAGTATGTAGAAACGTCGGCCGTGCTGACAGGGACACGGGTCTGATCCCGCACCTGACGGATGTAGTTGACCAGGACTGGCATGCGAACCTTGTGGGAAGACCATGACACCTGTGTCTCATTACCCACGGTCACCGCCGCGACGATATCAGGGTACTCGTTGGCAAGACGGATCGCGGACTCAACTTCCGAACGATTGTTTTTTACCACTTCTGGAAACGCTTCAACGACCTGCCCCTCTTCGTTGACACGGGCCTCTGTCTCGATCCACGCACCCACGACGACCCTCATATCCAGTCCTTCCTCGCGGATGAGAGGTAAAACCGTTTCGATCGCGCCGCGCGAACCGTACATGCGGATCATATTCCAATGCCGGCTCATGACCTTCAGATCGTGGAGTAGTTGCTCGCGGGTCGGGGATTCGCCCCCCGGACTCTGCCCGTCACGGTGTGGCCCATAGCAAATGGCATTGCCTACCCAGCGAGAATCGATGCTCGCATCGAAGGCCCGCCTGGAGAATGGCTCCTGCCGAGCATACGTGGTGCTGGCCACCGCGTGAATTGGGTTCTCCGATACGGCGTTCTCTTGCTCGGCCATCACAACGCACGCGCCGATGGCAACATATACCATGCCGGCAATCAAGATCATTGTTTTCATAATCAGCCTCACGCTAAAATAGCAATACAATTTACCGGGATGGATCTATGGCGATCTGTAAATATCATGTAATTTAAGATATCGCTCAGAACGTAGAATCACAACGGCAAAACAAGGTGTAACTTAGTTTTTATCACCATCCGAGCTGTTCAGATATTAGAGGTCGCTGGTCAATGACCTCCTCCTGAAAACCTGGTCGAGAATATCGGAGAGAATTTCCCCTGCCGAAAGCTGAAAAGATTCCTTGATAAAGACGCGACACAGTACAGAACAGATCGCGGGCAAGGGGTTGAAGGTGCCGGAGATTTTCAGGCAACGGGAGGCCAGCGGGTAGTCTGGTCTTGGATCCAAGACGTCTGACCTTCCCCACGAATGGTGGACACGGCGGGTGATTAGTTAAGGCCCGTCTCGAACGCTTCGGGGCTTAGGTAGCCTAACGTGCTGTGCAGTCTTTGGCGATTGTAAAACACCTCGATGTACTCGAAGATCGATGCCCTCGCCTGGGCGTGCGTGGTGTAATGTTCGTGATGCACCAGTTCGGTTTTGAGTGTGCCGAAGAAGCTTTCCATCACCGCGTTGTCGTAGCAGTTACCGCGTCGGCTCATGCTGCATTGGATGCCGTGATCAGCCAACAGGCCCTGGTACGCGTCGCTGGCGTACTGCACGCCTCGGTCGCTGTGATGCAGCAGGCCTCGCGCAGGCCGACGATGCGCGATGTGATCCTCAAAGGATTTTTTCTCGATTGCGATATCAATGTCACAGTGGACTCGCCGCGCCGACTTGCCACGCTCTTCCTTTCGCCTCGCGGATACAGCCTTCCAAGGCAAAGAACTTACCACAGTACCACGCGAACATCCCACGGCTTCTGCAATGTCCTTCGCAGTAGCCTTCGGATTATTTTTCAGGTAATCACGGATTTCAGGCGTAACAACTTTCAAATTCACCCGCTTGGCCTTCTGCTCAGGCTCACCGGTGCTTGTCTCGTTATCGGGGCGAGAGGGTGAATTCGTTTTACTCGGCACCTCAGCTGGAGAGTCATCATGGTGTGTTGTCGTTTTTATTTCCGGTGGGTTTGGAGGCGACGAGCCTGTACATGAAACCGGATAGGATTCATGCTGGCTGGTATCGACTTCCGGCGGAGGCACCAAATTTTCACGCTCGTAAAACCATACCTCGGGCTCTCTGAACCACTCTAGGTCGGGTTTTTCTAAGGTCTGAAATTCGATCCAGAGTAATTCGTCGCACATCAGCGATGAAATCCGGGGCGGCAGTTCGCCATAGTCCCCCACATCATGGAAGTCGATGTGCCCCGCAGATGTTAATACTTGCAGTAGTCGACCACGAACTAAAAATTGCCAATACTCGGCCCTGAGTTTGGGGCTCAACAGGTTCCACTTTTCCTCGTCATAGGGTTGCAGTCGTGAAAACCGATGCGGTGCAACTGATCCAACTGGCGTTCCAGTTCTTTCCCACGATTCTCGTTAAGGTACCAGCCTGCCTGCTTGAAAAGTCCATCGACACCCTTTTTACCCAGCTTATTCTGAGCAATCCTGCCAATCAGAAGCCATGCAGCTTCCGCCCCAGGTCCTCGGCACAGGGATTTCCATCATCTGAAGACTTGCATTGGCTGAACCGCTTGTACAGATCTCGCCAATGTATGAGATCCCCAGCATCTTCCGACGGAGCGTCCCTCAGTAACGAGCAAAAGAAATCTTCTTCCATGTGGCAAAGTACCTGACTAATACGCCTTCATCTTAATTCCAGCGCGACCCAATCGGTGTGGCAGATGCTGGCCAGGCGTTGGGGACCCAGGTGGTTCCAGGCCACCACGCATGCGTCCCACAGTTCGTCCTGATCAGCGAAGATACGGTTGCTTAGG
>JAJRRS010000091.1 GCA_024279275.1 Planctomycetota bacterium
ACACAACCTTTCCGTGAAGTGATCTGGACTCCGTAATTGTGATCGCTGGGCGTGCCGATGGCAAGTCCGGCAGATGGATAGAAGTGGGTCGGTTCAGGGAAGAATTGCGGTGATGAACGGGCGAGCAGGCATCACTGTGTTATTCGGTAGACGGTGTTGGGTCTTGCGAGGCTGGGGGTATCACGGTCGCGGGGCCGTTGCCGACGTGTGCGATGCTGTAGATCGTCAGGCAGATCACCGCTGCGCCTGCGACGGACAGGGCGACGGTCTTAAACGAAAGTGGGCCGAGGTGGGTACTGACGGACCCGAAGGCGGTGGGGTTGCCGCTGACCATCGACATCTTCCCCAACTCGGCGGTTAACTCTCCCGGCACCGCCAGCGTGCTTTGTGAAGCGAACAGGCTGGTCAGCGCCGCGACCGAGGCAACGAATCCCGCGTCGCCTAGTTTCTCACGCAATTCCAGAAGCCCGGCCTTGATCTTTCGGCAGACGGTGGCGGTGGAGGTTTGGGTTTCTTTGGCGAGTTGCCGTTGGCTCTTGCCCGCGAGGAAGTGTTCGGTCAGCAGCGAGCGCGTCGATTCTTCAAGTTGAGCCAGGGCCTCGTCGATGTGTGGTGAAAGCACGCTCCAACTCGGCGGGTTGGCTCGGCCGTAGTAATAGCGATTGTTAAACCGATGCTCGCGTTCGCGGCGTTGGCGTGCTTTCTCGCTGCGCAACACGTCCAGACATCGCCGGGTTGCCGTCTTGTGCAGCCAGGCACCCAGCGATCGGTTCACGGTTGCTGGTGATCGCATCAACCGGAAGAACGTGTCCTGCGAGGCATCTTCCGCCAGGGCTTTGTCGTGCAGGACGCGCAGGCAGGTGTGGTAGACCATGGCTGTGTGCCGACGGACGATCTCGGCGAAGGCGTCGGGATCGCCGGCGTTGGCGTAGCGTTTGATCAGGTCGAGATCGGCTTCGGTGGTCGGCATGGTGAAGGCCCAGTGCGGAGCATGGGTATGTTGGGTTTTTCAAGCCCTACATATGATAGGACGGAGGCGGGGGTGGGGCGTTTCAGGAAAATCTTAAAATATGGATACCCGCCTCGCCGAAACGGTCGGCGGTCTGCTTGATAGTACGTTTCACCTCTTGATATTACACGCTATATGTATCAAATTTAAGTTATAATTGATCTGTATAAGGCACATGATTGACACCCACCCGGACCCTTTCGGGTAAATGGGAGGCGTGGGCGTGGTTTCATCACTGCGCGAGATCACAGTCGGGTCTATATAAAACGACACTTACAGGCTTTAGGGTGCCAGGCGTTGGCGGGTCCAGGGCTGCCCGTCGCCGGTTCGGGTGTACCGGAGTCTGTCGTGAAGCCGGCTGGTTTGGCCCTGCCAGAACTCGATGGTGGTTGGGGTGACGCGGTAGCCGCCCCAGTTTGGCGGGGTGGGGATGTGCTGGTCGGCGTATTTTTCTTTGACCTGATCGAACTGCCTATGCAGGACTTCCCGGTTGTCTATGACGGTACTTTGGTCCGAGGCCCACGCACCGAGTTGGCTGTCACGGGGGCGGGTCTTGAAGTAGGCGTCGGTTTCTTCGCGTGAGACTTTAATTACTGGGCCGGTGATGCGGACGGTGCGTGCCAGGGTATCCCAGTAGAAGACCAAGGCGGCTGTGGGGTTTTCGTCAAGGTCTCGTGCCTTGTTGCTTTGGTAGTTGGTGAAGAACACGAACCCGTTTTTGTCGAACCCTTTGAGCAGGACCGTGCGTGCTGAGGGGATGCCTGCTTTGGAAGAGGTTGCGAGTGTCATCGCGTTGGGTGTTCGGCCGTTGCCTTGCCTGGCCTGTTCAAACCAGAGGCGGAACTGCTCGATGGGGTCGTCGTGGGCGTCCGCCTCTGTGAACGGGGGGTGGTCGTAATTTTCTCGGATCGCGTCGATGGACATAAGGGCACCTCTAAAAATTCACATTCGTAAGGCATTCGTCCGACCTCGCGAAGCCGCAAGCGGCATTTCCGCGGCACAGATCTAATTATTAGAGGTGGCCATAACAGTGTTACTCAAACGGATCGGCAGAGGGAGATTAGCCACGAAGAGGCACAAAAGACACAAAAAATCGTGCCGCCCGCTCGCCCTCAAGACATAAAGAAAAACCTATTCGATTCAACGGCGGCCTTTAGGTGCATTTGGTGCCTTTTTGTGGCTACTTCCGTCTGATCGTTTCGAGGCTTTGCGTCTCATGCCCGCCGCCTTGTAGAGCATGTTGACTTCGGTGGAGGTTAGCATCCGCCAGCCGCCCAGTGCCAGGCCCTTGAGTTTCAGTGGGCCGATCGCGACGCGCTGGAGCTTGCGCACCTTGTGGCCAAGGCGGGCCATGATGCGTCGGACCTCGCGGTTCTGGCCTTCCTTGAGTGTGATGCTTAACGAGGTGCGGTCGCCTCGGGTGCGATCGATTTCGTGGCCGAGTATTTTTACGACCGCAGCGGCGGCGAGCCGAAGGTGTGCGCCGGCGCCGCTGGGTTTGCCCTTGTGCGCCAGGTAAAGTCCCTTGCGCAACTTCTCGGCATCCGCCTCGGTCAGTCGGCCATCGACGTTGACGAGGTAGCGTTTGGTGACTTCGTAGCTTGGGTGGGTCAGGCGGTTGGTCAGTTCGCCATCGTTGGTCAGAAGGATCAGCCCGGTGCTGTCGTAGTCCAGTCGGCCAACCGGGAACAGCCTTGCGGCGATGGGGATGTCGATCAGATCAATGACGCGCTTTCGCCCCTCGGGGTCGTCGTTGGTGGAGATGACCCGCTTGGGCTTGTTGACCATGATGTAGGTTTTAGTTTCACCCCAGCCGGTCAATTTTTTATGCGGTCGTTTGAGGTGTTCGCCATCCACGGTGATCTTGTCGTTTTCCGGATCAACCCAGGCGGGCATTTTTGTGATGACGTGGCCGTTGACCTTGACGCGCCCCTCGGCGATCAGGACTTCGGATTCCCTGCGCGAGGCGACTCCGGCGTCGGCCATGGCCTTGTGCAGCCGAACACCACGCGACGCGTCGCGCAACTCGTCGGGCGTTTCATAGGAATGGACGGATTTGCGTTGGCGTCTGACCATGGGAGAAATCGACTCTATTCTATAAGGTTAAAAACTACACGAATCTGAAAACGGCGGGGGTATCTGTCCATCGGGTTTGCGTTGCGGCAACGCAAACCGCCACGGGGGCGTGTCGGCTCTGTGCTTTAGTGATCAAACTCATCGCCCTTGAACGTCGTGCCCAGGTAGAGCTTGCGGACCTGTTCGTTGTTAATAATTTCCTTAGGCGTGCCCTCAGCGAAGACCCGACCCTCAAAAATCACATACGCACGATCCACGATCTCCAGGGTCCGCTGCACGTTGTGGTCCGTCACCAGCACCGAGATGCCCGACTCGCGCAGCCGACGTATTTCTACTTGTAGCTCCTCGACCGCGACCGGATCGACGCCGCTGAACGGCTCATCGAGGAGGACCAGGGTTGGGTTGGTAATCAAGGCTCGTGCGATTTCCAGTTTGCGCTTCTCGCCGCCGGAGCACAGCCGGGCGTGCTGCTTGCGTACCTTGGTCAGGTCGAACTGGTTCATCAATTCCTCAGCCTTGGCCTTGCGATCGGCTTTGGACAGGCGTTGGGTTTCGAGGATGGCCATGAGATTCTGCTCGACGGTCATCCGCTGGAAGATGCTGGGTTCCTGGGAAAGATATCCAAGCCCGCGCTGGGCGCGCTGGTACATCGGGAGCTTAGTGACATCCTGGCCGTTGAAGATGACCTCGCCCTTCTCCGGCGTAATCATGCCCATGGTCATGCGGAAGCTGGTCGTCTTGCCTGCCCCATTGCGTCCCAACAGCCCGACGATCTCGCCCTCTGAAACGTGATAGGACACGTCATTGACGACGGTACGCCCGCTGTAGGCCTTGACCAGATTGTTGGCTTTGAGGATGAACACAGTCCGGTAGGATACCTTGATACGGGGCGTGGGGCACGCTGGGGGTGGGATGGGTGTTGGGGCACACGTTCCGTCGCCGGTGGTATGATGCTCCCCATGCAGGCGGCGTATCTATGGTTGTGGCGTCTGTTGCCGGGGAACCCGATGGTGGTCCGGATCGTTCAGGGTGGGTCGCGTCAGGCCCGGCATCTGTGGGTCCGCATGGGGTATTTAGGTGCCTTGATCCTGCTGATGCTCGTCGGGCTGTTAAGCGGCGGCGGGATGGGCGGGGAGGTCAGCCTCACGACGCTCGCCAAGAGCGGCACCTGGGTGTTTGCGATCATCAGCTACGGGCAGGTCGTGTTGGTCTGCCTGATATCGCCGTTATTCATGGCGGGCGCGATTGGTCAGGAGCGGGCGGGGCAGACTTATAACATCCTGCTGACCACGCCGTTGTCGAATCTGCAGATCGTTCTGGGTTCACTGGTCGGCCGACTGTTTTTTATCCTGGCGTTGCTGCTCAGCGGGTTGCCTTTGTACGCGGTGCTGTTGATCTTCGGCGGGGTTCCCGCGTGGTCGGTGGTGGTTAGTTTTTCGGTTGCAGCCTGCACCGCTATTTTGGTCGGGACGGTCGCGGTCACGCTGTCGGCGTTGCGGGCGGGGGGACGCAAGGCGGTGTTCAGCTTTGTCATCACGGTGGCGGCTTACCTGGTCGGCGCTTACTTATTAGATACCACGCTGCTGCGCAAGCTCGGCACACCGAACACGACGACCTGGCTCACCGGGCTGCACCCGCTGCTGGTCCTGGAGGCCTCGTTAAACAGTGCCAACTACGGGCCACCGGCCCCGGAAACACTTGCCGACGCGCCTGGCCTCGTTCGGTTCTACCTGTCAAGACCTTTCGCTGCGTTCGCTTCGATCTGTGGCTTGCTTAGTTTTGTGCAGGTGATTTTCTGTGCTGTGGTGCTGCGTAACATCGGGCAGGGGGAGTGGCGAATCGTGCGTTGGGTCAAGTCGCAGTTGCGCATCCCGCTGGCATCTGGAGGCGAACGTCGAAGGCCTGCCCGCGAAGTCTGGGCGAACCCGATCGCCTGGCGCGAGGCGGCGACGCGTGGCCGGGGCGCGTCCGGCGTGATCGCACGCACGAGTTTCGCAGTCATTGGCCTGATGATCGGTGCGGCGTTGATCTTCCTCTACCACATCGACATGCTCCCCAAGCTGCCCAACACCCCACCCGCCGAGGTGTTCCACCGTGTGCTTTTTGCGCTGCTGTTGCTGGAGGTCACGATCATTACGCTTGTCGCGCTATACATGAGCGCGGGTTGTGTCAGCCGGGAGCGTGAGGATGGCACGCTGGACCTGCTGCTGACCACGCCGACAACACCCAAACAGTATGTCTGGGGCAAGCTGCGCGGGCTGGTGAGTTTTCTGTCGTTGTTGCTTGCGGTCCCGATCTTGACGGTGGCGATGGTCAGCGTGTATTCGATGATTGGTTACGCATCGGGTTGGGAGCAGGCGACATTCCGGGCTGTGACGCTTAACGCGATGGGTGGTCAGTTTTCCCGTCGACCGCTGCTGATGCTCCCCGAGGCGGCGATATTGCTGGCGTTCATGCTGGTGCCTTTCATCGCGTTTTGTGTGATGATCGGGATGCAGCGTTCGGTTAAAGCCAAGGGTGTGTTGGGGGCGGTGATCTCTTCCGTCTCGATTGTCGGGGGTATGGCGCTGGTCTTTGGGGTGTGTG
>JAJRRS010000092.1 GCA_024279275.1 Planctomycetota bacterium
TAGCGTATCTGACAGGCCAGTACCCCCGCGCCACCGACACGTTCATCCAACGTGAAGTCGCCGCCCTGCGCGACGCAGGCGTCCACGTACAAACCTTCTCCATACGCAAACCGCCCGAAGATGAAAACATCGGCCCCGAACCGCGAGCCGAACGAGAACGCACCACCTACATCCTACCGCCATCTTTCATCAACATTCTCGCCGTCGGCATACAGATCAAACTCGGCTCACCCCGTCGCTACTTCCGATCCCTAAAACTCGCCCTCTCCATCCGCCAACACGGCACAAAAGGCTTTCTTTATAGCCTATTCTACCTCGTCGAAGCCGCCCTCCTCGCCGACACCATGCGCAAACAAAAACTCACACACCTCCATAACCACTTCGGCGACTCAAGCTGCACCGTCGCCATGCTCGCCGCAGAACTCGGCGGCTTCACCTTCAGCCTCAGCCTCCACGGCCCGGGTATCTTCTTCGAGCCTTACACCTGGCGCTTAGACGAAAAACTCAAACGCGCACTCTTCGTCTCCAACATCAGTCACTTCTGCCGAAGCCAGGCCATGATCTTCTGCCCCCCCGAAAAATGGGACCGCCTGCACATCATCCACTGCGGCGTCGACCCCGACCTATTCAAGCCCGTCACACACGAAGGCCTGGGCACACGCCTATTAACCGTCGGCCGAATGGCCTCCGTCAAAGGCATTCCCATACTCCTTGACGCAATCAAAACACTCCTCCCCAACCACCCGCAACTAACTCTCACCGTCGTCGGCGACGGCCCGGAACGCAAAGACTTCGAGCAACACGCCAACAACCTGGGCATCCAATCCAACGTCAACTTCGTCGGCTACCAATCACAATCACAAGTTCGCGAACACCTGAACAACACCGATCTCTTCGTCCTCCCAAGTTTCGCCGAGGGCGTCCCCGTCGTCCTCATGGAAGCCATGGCCGCAGGCGTCCCCGTCGTCACCACGCGCATCGCTGGCATCGCCGAACTCGTCGATGATGGCCAATCCGGAATACTCGTCCCCCCCGGCAACACCGACGCTCTCACCCACGCCATCGACAACCTCCTCACCGACCCCGACAAACGCACCGCCTTCGGCCAAGCAGGCCACAACAAAGTCGCCACCGAATTCAACATCACCAAAGAATCCGCCTGGTTACAACAAATAATGACCGCCGCACTCGACGGCCAAGTCGAAACCACACGCCCCAATCAATCCATCGCACAAGATACCGCACCCACTAACAAACCCCTCGACCGCGCCGCGTCCTAACCCACAGGCACCACGTTGACCCTCACCCTCCACATCCTCCTCTGGGTTCTCGCTTGCGTGGTCGCCGCCCCGCTCCTGGTTTTATCTATCCAGTGCTTCTTAGGCCTCCTCCCCGCAAGCCAACGCGCCGGCAGCAATCAATCACCGCCCTCGCTCGCCGTCCTCGTCCCCGCACACAACGAACAATCCATCATCATCGCCACACTCGACTCACTCAAACGCGCACTCCCCGACAACGGCAGAATCATCGTCATCGCCGACAACTGCACCGACAACACCGCCTCGGTTTGTAAAGACCACGACGTCACCGTCATAGAGCGCCACGACACCAAAAACCGCGGCAAAGGTTTCGCCCTCGCCGCAGGCCTCGCGTCCCTTGAATCCGACCAACCGGGGACACCGGGGGCATCGGGGACACCGGGGGCACCGGGGGCACCGGGGGTTGTCATCATCGTCGATGCCGACTGCACCATCACGCCTTCCACACTCACCGACCTTGCGCAAGCAGCGCAACACACCCGACGCCCCGTGCAAGGCGTCTACCTCCTGCATCCACCCGACACCCGCGACACCAAAGCCGTCGTCTCCGCCTTCGCATTCATGATTAAAAACCAGGCCCGTCCCCGCGGCATGGACCTGCTTAATTTCCCCATCCCCCTGACCGGCTCAGGCATGGCCTTCCCCTACGAACTCATCAAAAACGCCAACCTCGCCACCGGCAACATCGTCGAAGACCTGGCGCTTGGCCTGGAACTCGCCGAGCAAGGCCACGGCCCAATCCTCTGCGACGCCGCAAGAATCACCGGCGCACTCCCCTCAGCCGACGATGCCGCCGTCACACAACGCACACGCTGGGAACACGGCTACCTCGCCACACTCATCACCCGCGCCCCAGGCTTACTACTTAAAGGCATCATCAAACTGCGCCCTTCGCTGGTCGCCGCCGCCATCGACCTCGCTGTCCCCCCGCTGTCGCTGCTGGTCATGGCTGCAATCGCAACCCTCGGCCTGACATCGGTTATCGGATGGTGGTTCAACCTCCCCGGCCCAGCGCTACTCTCCGCCGCCTCACTCGCGCTCGCCGCACTGGCTTTAATACTCGCATGGGCACGCTTCGCACGCGCTTCGCTTCCCATCAGTGCGGCCCTGGCCATCCCCGGGTACATTCTCTGGAAAATGCCGATCTACACCAAGTTCCTGACCGGTCGAGAAAAAACATGGGTACGCACCGACCGCGACATAACCACGCCTGAATCAACAACCCCAGCCCCGCCGACGGATATGGGAAGCCCGGGGCAGGTAAAATCCGGGGGCGGAGCAGGGCACAAGTGACCGCTAAAGACAGACGATGATGATTACTTATCAGGCCTAACATGGCCAAAGACGATTGTGGGGACACCGATAATGATGCAGCACATCAAGACCAGCGACAGCACCATGGATGTCTCGATTGTCATCCCACTGTATAACGAAGAGGACAACGTCCAGCCCTTGTACCGTGAGATCGCCGAGGTCATCGATGCACAGGACCTGAACTACGAGATCATCTTCATCGACGACGGCAGCAGCGACCAGACCGTCGCCCGCCTCCGTGAGGTCGCGCACAACGACCCCCGCGTCACACTCCTGGAGTTCACCAAGAACTTCGGCCAAACCGCATCCACCGCCGCCGGCATCGACCACGCCAAGGGCAACGTCATCGTCCCCATGGACGGCGACATGCAAAACGACCCCCACGACATCCCCGCTCTCGTCGCCAAGCTCGACGAAGAACCCGGCTGGGACATCGTCAGCGGATGGCGCAAAACTCGCAAGGACAAACTACTAAGTAGGCGCCTCCCCTCCATCCTCGCCAACCGACTGATTAAAAGACTCACCTGGACCACTGAGATTCACGACTTCGGATGCTCCATGAAAGCCTACCGCCGTGACGTCCTCACCGACGTCAGGCTCTACGGCGAGATGCACCGCTTCCTACCCGCCATCTGCAAGTGGCGCGGCGCACGCATCACCGAATCCGTCGTCAACCACCGACCACGCACCGCAGGCGTCAGCAAGTACGGCCTGAAGCGCACCATCAAGGTCCTGCTCGACCTGCTCACCGTCAAGTTCCTCGGCGACTACCTCGCCAAGCCGATCTACTTCTTCGGCAAAGCCGCCATGATGTCCACAGCGATCTCGTTCCTCTCACTGGGATGGGCCATCCTCCAGAAATTCGGCCACCTCACCGAGCACGGCCTACCCGTCATGCTCAACAACAGCGTCCTGGTACTCTTCGCCATGATGACTTTCCTCATGAGCGTCATATTCCTGATGATCGGCATACTCGCCGAGCTGATGTCACGCATCTATCACGAAAGCCAGGACCGCAAACCCTACAAAATACGTCACACCTACCTGGGCACCCCCGGTTCCCCCGCCGACGAAACCAACGCCGCGTAACCCTAAAGCCCACGGACTCCGACCGTGGGACCGACCATGCCCCACGCTACCAACGACTCCGCCACACCCTCACTCACGCGCGACCTCGACAAACTCGCGTCAACTGAGTTCGACCTCGTCATCGTCGGCGGCGGGATCTACGGCGTATGGGCCACGCTCGACGCCGCACAACGCGGCCTGAATGTCGCACTCATTGAACAAAACGACTTCGGCTCCGGCGCAAGCGCCAACAGCCAACGCGTCGTACACGGCGGCCTGCGCTACCTCCAACACGGCAACATCAAACGCATGCGCGAGTCCATCCGCGAACGCAGCACTCTCCTGCGCGTCGCAGGCCACCTCGTCCAGCCCATGCCCTTCCTCGTCCCGACCTACGGCCTGGGCATGCGCGGACGACCCGCCATGTTCACCGCTATGAAACTCAACGACGCCATCAGCGCCGACCGCAACCGCGACCTCCCCCCCACTTCGCGCATACCCAACGGCCGACTCGTCAACGCCGACCAATGCCTCCAGATGGCGCCCGGCATCGAACCCAAAGGCCTCACCGGCGGCGCAATCTTCTACGACGCACAGGTCAACAACTCCGAACGCCTTGCTCTCGCCGTCCTAAAATCCGCCGTCAACGCTGGCGCACAAGCAGCCAACCACCTCCGCGTCACCCACATCAACCGCGACAACAACCGCATCATAGGTGTCCAGGCACAAGACCAACTCACCGGCAAAACCATCAACATCAACGCAAAAATCACCCTCTGCTGTGCAGGCCCCTGGACACAACGCACCGCCGAGATGCACTCGCTCGACCAACCCACCCAAAAACCAAATCAGTTCGAGACCCTGCGCGCAGTCGCACTTGTTACCAAAGACCTCTTCGACGGCATGGGCCTCGCCGTCCCCTCACGCAAAGCCCACAACGACAACAAAGAACTCGTTGGCAAAGGCTACCGAAACCTCTTCGTCACCTCATGGCGAGGACGCTCACTGGTCGGAACCTTCTACACCCACTACTCCGGCGATCCCGACAACCTCTCCGTCAGTCCCGACGAAATCTCCGGCTTCATCGACGAGTTCAACCAGGCCTACCCAAGCGCCAAACTCGCCTACGACGATGTCCGCTTCACCTTCATGGGCCTGCTACCCAAAGCACCGGGCACTTCTGGCGGCGAACCCGTCTGTGACAAACGCTACCAACTCATCGACCACGCAACCTCTGAAAAACTCGACGGCCTGATCACCGTCTTCGGCGTCAAATGGACCACCGCACGCGATGTCGCCCAACAAGCCATCAACATCGCAACGAGCAAACTCAACCGCAACACGCCCCACTGCCAAACCGCCGACGCACCGATCCACAGCACACCCCCCAACGACCCCGCCGATGCACTCGCCACTGCTCTACAAACCAAACCCACCTGGGCCAACAACCAACTGATCGCCCACCTCTTCCAGGCCTACGGCACCGAATACGAAAAAATACTCGCACTCGCCAACGACCAACCAAGCCTCCGCGAACCCCTGTCCGATAACGCCCCAACCATCCTCGCCCAAATCACCTACGCCACACGCCACGAGATGGCTCTCTCCCTCACCGATGTCTTGTTCCATCGCACAGAAGCCGGCTTCCTCGGCTACCCCGGCGACCAAGCCCTCCAACGCTGTGCCGATTTACTCGCCACAGAACTACACTGGGACACCCAAAGAACTCAACAAGAGATCGAGTTCGTAAAACAGGCCTACCGGCAACGTGGCTTACAGCTTCCCTAAACACCCCAAATTAACACACGCTTAACGCAGCCGCCCCGACCACTCCGACACAACCGCTCCGGCCAAACCGTTTATACCGCCTCCCGGAACCCCATACGCCCTGGAACCACGAAATTCTCTTTACCCATACCCTTTCGTGGTTTATAATTACCGTTGTGATGCCGAATCCCACACAATGGGACCGGGAGGTGGCTATTTCTCAATCGGATCGGACCAGCTATCTTGATTTATTAATGACAGACGCGGCATAAGTTCCGCATTCTTATATAGATACCGCCAATTGCAAAGGCGTCCTCGGAGGGGTTCAAGGCTATGCGTTTACGAATCGTGGCTTCTTTCAAAATCCTTACACCGGCTTCCGGCCTCGCGGCTCTGCTCGCGGTGGCTGTCTTCGCCACGCCCGCTCACGCCGTCGTCAACAGGATCATGCCCCTGGGCGACTCCATCACCTTCGGCCAAGGCTCGTCCACCGGCAACGGATACCGCGGACCCCTACAAGCCCTACTCCACGGCACCAACTCCGAATTCGACCTCGTCGGCACACTCCAAAACGGCACGCCAGACATCGACCCCGACCACTACGGCATACCCGGCATCAAGGCTCACGACTTCGGCGATCCCAACAAAAGCCTCCGTGACCAGCTCAATATCAACGCCGTCTTCCCAACACTCGACGGCGCCGGCAACACCCCCGATACCGTCCTCCTGCACATCGGCACCAACAGCTTCAACGGCGGCGGCGGCGGAGACCCCGCAGGCGCAGAACTCGACCGCCTACTACGCGCACTGACCACCACCAGCACAACAAGCTCACACTACATCGGCGTCGATAACACCCCCGACATCATCCTCGCACGCATACTCCCAAAAGCCGGCAACCCCTTGATCGCCAACTCCGACGGCGGGGTCTACTCAGCACTCTCACAGCACCAGGCACGCGTCAAGTCCAGCTTCGATTACAACTACGGCGGACCCTCAAACCTCAACTGGGCCAACGGCATCGAAACCATCGCCACCGCGCGATCTCAATACCTCGGACCCGTCAGCCTCGTTGACATGTTCCGCATCGACATCGACACCCTGAACCTACAGTTCCTCCTCGACGAGTTCGGCACCTCGCTGGCCATCACCACCACCGCCGAAATGCGAGCCATCCTCAGCCCAGAAGACGACCTGCTTAACGGCAACGCCTCGGACTGGGTCGATTGGGTTCTCAACTACGACGAACTCAACAACACCTTCGGCCTCGAAACCGACGGCGTTAACCCCGACCTCTACGCGCCGGGCGACACCATCCATCCAGGCGACCTGGGCTACGCCGTCATGGCACAGGTCTGGTTCAACACAGGCCTCGACCTCATTCTCGGCGACATCGATGGCGATGGCTTCGTCGGACTCAACGACATCAACTTCGTACTCGCCAACTGGAACCAGAACGTCACGCCAGGCGACGAAACCATGGGCGAACTCACCAACGACGGCTTCGTCGGCATCAACGACCTGAATATCATCCTCAGCAACTGGAACGCAGGCACGCCACCAACCCCACCCAATGTCGTCATCGTGCCCGAGCCTGCAAGCCTCGTCATCGGCCTGACCCTCTCCCTGACACTCCTGCGCCGCGTCCGATAGCCCACAATACCGCCACCACCCAGTAACCCTGAACCACGGGCACGAATGTGCCGACGAAAAAACATGACCTGTGAAACGCCGTACCCGTCACCGCCTTACGATACACTGTCCGCGGACGGCTTAAACACTCACCAACGTGATGCTTGCAACCAAGCATTAACCACAAACCAGGGACTTACCTGTTGGGGATTTAGTCTGTGATCGAAGGGGCGACAACATCGCAATCGCACGCTGAGACGGCACCGCTCAGCGCCGCCCACCGCGCCGAACCAGCAGGCGGCGGCAACCGCCCACACTCCCTGCCTCCCAAGCCACCACAACAGACGGGCAACGACAACCCGCTACGCATACTCATCGCTTGCGACAGCGCCTCCTCACGCTTCGGCGGCGAGGCAGCGCTCCCCCTTCACTACTTCCGCTTCCTTCTGGCACACGGCATCGACTGCCGCCTGGTCGTACACGAACGCTGCCGCGATGAACTCATCGAGTGCTTCCCAGACGCACAGCAACGCATCGACTACATCGAAAACACACGCACCGACCGCGCCATCTGGCGATGCCGAAAAGCAATCCCCGGCAGGCTCGGACACTTCACCTTCGGCCTGCTGCTACGCCTGATTACACAACTCAAGCAACGCCGACGTGTCATCAACTCCATCAAGCAACACAAGATCGACCTCGTCCATCAACCCACCTCCGTCTCACCCCGCGAACCCTCCGCGCTCTTTGGCCTGGGCGTCCCCCTGGTCATCGGACCCATGAACGGCGGGATGGACTACCCCGAACCCTTCCGGCAAATGCAGACACGCGCCGTCGATTTTGGTATGTGGAGCGGCAGGCTCTTCGCCAATTTGCTCAACCGCCTGATACCCGGCAAACGCCAGGCTCAAACACTCCTGGTCGCTAACCAACGCACCAACCTCGCTCTCCCCTCCTGCCTCCGCGGTCAGGTCTACGAACTCGTCGAGAACGGCGTAGACCTCGCCGTCTGGCAATGCCCCACACGACCCGACGACATCGACGACCCCAACCGCCCAGCCCGATTCGTCTACCTAGGCCGACTCGTCGATTGGAAGGCCGTCGATATACTGCTCGAAGCCTTCCAACAAGTCGTCAAACAAACCCCCGCCATCCTGGAAATCATCGGCGACGGCGAAGACCGCGCCGCTCTGGAAGCACAAGCCAAAGCACTGGACCTCCCCGACGATTGTGCCGTCCGATTCACCGGCTGGCTCACACAAGAACAGTGCGCCGCACGCCTCGCACACGCAGACGCACTGGTCCTCTCTAGCCTCCTGGAATGCGGCGGCGCCGTCGTACTCGAAGCCATGGCCATGGGACTACCCGCCGTCGCCACACGCTGGGGTGGACCCGTCGACTACCTCGACGACACCTGCGGATTCCTCGTCGAGCCAAGCTCACGCCCCATCTTCATCCAAGGCCTCACCGACGCCATGACCCAGCTTGCCAAATCACCCACACTCCGCAAGAAAATGGGCCAGGCCGGCCGCGACAAGGTCGTCGAGCATTTCGACTGGGACATCAAGGGCAAAATCATGCTCGATATCTACAAAGACTCCTACCTCCGCTACCACGCCCGCAGCCGAACCAAACGCTGACCCCCCCCCTCCACCTGATGCCCCGTTTCGCCGGACCAACCACGGCCCACCGCCACCGCCTATTCATCCCACCCCCGTCACGGACCCGATGTATCACTTCATGGCCCCAGCGGATCCCGACAACCATACGCCGATAAAAATCTTCTGGCTTCTCCTGCTCCTCATCACCACCCTCGCAGGATCGATGCGGCTCTACAACCTCTCCGACTACAGCTTCTGGGAAGACGAACTCTACTCCGTCCGCTCCGCCTCAGCCCCCCTAAGCAACTGGCAGCTCTCCAAACAGTTCGGCTACATCCCCACCACCCTGGGACTCTTAGCCGACGGCGCACAAATCAGCGAAATCACCTGGGACAACGTCGCACAATGGCAGGCCCTGGGTGTCCGACCATTCGGCGCACGCATCGGCTCCTGCATCATCGGCATACTCACCATCCCCCTGCTCGCCCTCGCAGGACGAAGACTCTTCGGCGACCGCACTACGCTCATCCTCGCACTCCTCCTCGCCGTCTCACCCTGGCACCTCTTCTGGTCACAGGCCGCACGCTTCTACACACTCCAGTTCCTCTTCTACAACCTCGCTCTGATCTGGTACTTCCGCGCCGCACACGAACGCACACACCGCCTGGCCATACTCGCCGGACTGGCCATCCTCTTCGCATACCTCTCACAACCCCCCGCGCTCCTGTTCGCTCTCGTCCTCGCCGCAGACGTCCTCTTCTGCCTCATACGACGCGTCCCCATCAACCTCACCCCCGTCGGCTGGACCGCGGGCATCGCCGCCATCACCCTCTGCGTCGCACTGCAAATCTACGACATGAAATTCTCAGGCGACAACTGGGGCGCCTGGGGCAGCCTCCAGGGACACACCTGGAAAATCATCGCCGCCAGCATGATCCTCCGTGACGGACCCGTTCTCGTCGCTCTCGCCGGACTCAGCGCACTCGCACTTTGGCGATCTAAAACACGCCTCGTCCTCTACCTCGCCGCCGGCGCAACCCTCCCCGTGCTCGCACTCATGGCCCTGACTTTCAAGGATGGCGTGTACATCCACGAACGCTACGCCTTCATCGTCCACTACGCCTGGCTCGCACTCGCAGCCCTCGGCCTCGCCGCCGTCTGGGACGCCGTCGAAAAACAAAACCGCAGCACATTCCTCGCCGTCACCGCCACCGCCGCCATCGTCGTCTCCATGCTCTGGACCGACCTCGCCTACTACACCCACGGCCACGGCAACCGACGACGATGGAACGAAGCATTCGCCTACGTCGCCGAACACCAAAAACCCGGCCAAGCCGTCGCCACACTCTCATCCAAAACCACACCCATCGCACGCTACTACCTGCAAACCGACGACCTCATCCCCTACTACGAATTCCCAACCTCGCCCGAAAAACTCGACGCACTGACCAAACCCACATGGCTTGTACTCCCCGCCGTCTCCGCCACCCGAGGCGAACTCTTCCCCTGGCTCAACGACCTCGCAGACCTAAAAACCTACTACGACCTCCGCATACTCCAGCCCTTCTCTTCCATCAGGGTCTACTACCACACACCCACAACCGCCACTGAAAATTAATTCCACCCCGCTCACCCCAAGCCCACGTCCGCTGAACGTGGGCCTCCCACAATAAACCACCCCCACCACAGCAAACCAATGACCACCCAAAAACCGCCCCACGCCCCAAACACACGCTTGCGGTTTAGCGCCGCCACCCCACATACAACAACCCCAAAAAAAATGCTTAAATCACCTTCTTTATCTCTGTCATCTGCGCAACCGGCGGACACCTCCCCCTCCCACCTCCTACATCATCAATCATAAATCATCCCTCATAAATCCCCCCCCCCCATGCCCGACCCCACCCAACCAAACAAACTCGACCACATCACCCTCCGCGGCATCCGCCTCCACGCGCTCACCGAAGCCAACTGCGTCAACCACCTGATCAGCGAGCTGGACGCACACCGCGGCGGCTGGGTCATCACACCCAACCTCGACCACATGCGCCGCGTTGAATCCGACCCCGAATTCAAAGAAATGCTCGCCGAAGCCGACGTCGTCGTCGCCGACGGCACACCCCTGATCTGGGCCAGCCGACTCCAAGGCACACCGCTGCCCGAACGCATCGCCGGCTCCTCCCTGGTCTGGTCCCTCGCCCACGCCGCCTCCCAAAACAACCGATCCCTCTACCTCTTGGGCGGTGATCCCGGCGCAGCCGACAAAGCAGCAAAAGTCCTCAAAAAACGTTATCCGGACCTCAAAATCGCCGGCACAGACTGCCCGCCCTTCGGTTTTGACCAAGAACCCGACGGGATTGATAAAGTTCTCCAAAAAGTGCTGGATACCAGCCCCGATATCGTATATGTTGGTCTGGGATCGCCGAAACAGGAACGGCTGATCCGGCAGGTCCGTGCAAGACTGCCTCATGTCTGGTGGCTAGGGGTAGGAATCAGCCTGAGCTTTATTGCTGGAGATGTCAGGCGTGCGCCTCGATGGGTACAAAAACTCGGTCTGGAATGGTTACACCGCCTCTTTCAGGAGCCAGGTCGCCTTGCCAAGCGATACCTTCTGCATGGACTACCGTTCGCTGTCCGATTACTACTTGGGGCAGCCATGAATAAATCATCAACCACACAACAGACCCGATAAACGATCCAAAGCCCGACCGTTGCATGACCACAACCGCATCCAACCTGTCATAACATCGACCATGAC
Organism: Planctomycetota bacterium; assembly: GCA_024279275.1. GTDB lineage: Bacteria > Planctomycetota > Phycisphaerae > Phycisphaerales > Phycisphaeraceae > JAJRRS01. The sequence continues at coordinate 11,460 of JAJRRS010000092.1, forward strand.
CATAGAATAATGACGCCCTCGATCCACCCCAAGGGCAAGGCAATCTGATGTATCTGGATTCCGATAAACAAAAACACGAGATCCCCAAAGGCCCAACCATCAGCCGCGGGTCCACCAACGCCGCACAGAACCTCGGCCAAATACGCGCCGTCGTCCTACTCGCCGGCTCCGTACGCGCCACTACCCTGCGTAAAGCCACCGACCGCTTCATCATGGACCTCCCCGTCAACGCTCAGAAAACCGTCCTCGACTGCTGGCACGAACAGCTCGACGACCTCGCATTCGAGCTGGGACTGGACCACCTCCCCGCACGTGTCATGATCGACCGATCTTCCAACACAAATACCGACCGACCCACACAATCACGTGTCCAGATCGAACAAGACCCCGGCGAATTCCGAGGCACAGGCGGACTCATCAGCGACGTCGCCAAAGAGTACGCCGACGATGAATACATCATCCTCGCCAACGCCGCACAACTACTGCTCACCCCCCTCCCCCGCCTCGTCGAGGCCATGGCCGAAAAACACGCCGACGTCACACTACTCTGCGACAAAGACTACCGACCAAGCGGCATAACCCTCATCCGCTGCGGTGCCCTGCGAGATATCCCTAACGTCGGATTCGTCGACCTCAACGAACAAGCCCTCCCCGCCATCGCTAAAAAACACTGCGTCAAGGCCTGCCGATACGAACAGCCCGCCAGCATGTCCATACGTTCCCGCCAAAACTACCTCGACGCCGTAAAAACCTACCACCAACGGGCCAACAACCACTGCCAACTCACCGACCACGCTTCCGATGAAGACTGGAAACCCACCTTCAGCATCATCGAACCCGGTGCCAAAGTCGATCCCTCAGCCGTCATCCACGACTCCGTCGTCCTCGCCGGCGGACAGGTCCAGGCCAACGCCGTCCTCGTACGCTCCGTCGTCGGACCACAAGGCCGCGTCAGCAACGGAAAATCAGCCGTCGAGTGCATCGCCACCGCACACCACAACAACAACGCCCAGCCCCGCGAACTACCCTGGCGAGCCTGACCCACCCCGACAACCCAGGTTCCTATAACTACACAAACCCAGGGATGTCCCACATATAGGACGCCCCATGACATGACTCGCCGGACCGCCCCTGAACAAGCCCCAGACCACCAACGTACACACAACCGTTACGCAATTACATATCCAATTGTGCCGATGCTGATAAGGTATCCCCGCACGCTGGGTTAGTTGGCGGGGCAAATGGTGCCACAGGGCCTAATCCGCATACAATAGGGTGCCCCTTTACCTGGACCACTGGCCAGTGCCCCACAACCCTGTGATTTGATTTATGACAGCCAGGGGGGCCGCGAAGCAACCGGCCCGGGAGACGATCTGAAGATGAACCAATACTATAATCAGCACCCAGACTCGGACCTGTTCATCGACGAACAGCAAATACCCGACTCAGGCTCACACATCCATCAACTCCACGCTCTGCTGCGCGGACGCTATCACTGGGCCATCATACTCGGCGTCATCCTCGCCACACTCGGCGCCCTCGCCGGCTATTTCAGCCAGGGCGACGTCTATCAGAGCACCAGCCTCATCGCCGTCTCACCCGTCACACAAATGATCCTTAGCAACCGCACCGACGAATCCATCTCACGATACTACGACTCCTGGATCGACCGCCAGCTCGCCATCATCGAAGGCCGACAGGTACTCTCCCCTGCCATGGCCAGCGACGAATGGCAATCCGTCGCCTTCGGCGCTTACGCCACAAGCACCGATCTCTTCCGCACCGGCCTCAGTGTCGCCAGAAAACGTGGCCAACAGGTCATCGCCATCTCATACCAGGCACCCACACCCGAACTCGCACAAGTCGGCGCTAACGTCATCACCAACGCATACAAAGCCGAACTCGAACGCAGCGAACAACTACAGGATTCAGAGCTGCAACGCGTACGCGAAAACCATCGCCTCGAACTCCAAAGAAAAATCGAAAAACTCCAGGCCGACAAACGCACCATCTCCACCAAATACAGCGAATTAACCATCGCCGACGACCTCAAACGCATGTCCCTCCTACGCGACAATCTCGAAGCCGAACTCAATCAGACCAGAGACGATCTCGCCGAACTCGGCGTCTCCTCCAGCGACGACCCCGCCAACACCGACCAACTCACTCTCGAACAACTCGCCACACAGGACAAACAACTCGCCAACATGCTCCAGTTGCGAAACCAGCTCGAGTCCGATATCGAATACAAAGTACGCATGGGCATGGGCGAAAAACACCGTGAAATACGCGAAACACGCGCACGAATCGCCACACTCAATACACAAATCCAAAAACGCGACAACACTCTACGCGGATCCCCTGACGGAAACTGGCCAAACGACAACAACCCCGCCGCAGACGCCACCTCACCCATACTCGCTCTCAGATCTAAAGAAAAACGACTCGCAAAACGGCACGAAGACGCCAAGGCCGAAACCCAGCACCTCGCCATGATCTACGAGCAGATGCAGACCATCACCTCCTCACTCAAACTCAGACATGATGAGCTCGCCAATACCAACACTCTGATCGAAAACCTGCGCATCGAAGGACAAGCTCCCGGACGCGCACACATCGACCGCACCGCAGGACTACCCTCCAAACCCGCCAACCTCGGCAAACGCAAACAACTCGCCGCACTCGGTGGCATGGCCGGACTCTGCGCAGGCTTCGCCCTCGTCATCGTCTTCGGCATGTCTGACCGCAGACTACGACACTTCGAAGATGCTCAAATCGGACTGGGCAACATACGCATGCTTGGCGTCCTGCCCGAACTACCCGACGACCTCACCGACCCCGAACAGGCCGTCCTCGCTTCACACTGCGTCCACCAGATCCGCACCCTCCTGCAAATCGACCGCGGGCCAGACGGCTTCATTCTCTCCGTCACAGGACCCGCAGCAGGTTCAGGCAAAACAAGCCTCACCATGTCGCTCGGCATGTCCTTCGCCTCCAGCGGCTCCAAAACTCTCATGATCGACTGTGATATCGTCGGAGGCGGACTCACACGCAGAATGCTCGACCCCGACGACCCCAACAAAACCACCGGCGTACTGGAAGCATGCAACGGCACCGCCTTCAGCGACTGCGTCGTCTCCACCGCATTCCCCAACCTCTACATCCTACCCATCGGTGCAGCTCTTCCCTCACAAGCAGGCGACCTCTCACCCGCCGCCGTCAGAAAACTTCTCACAAAAGCACGCGACGAATACGACACCATCCTCGTCGATACCGGACCCGTACTCGGCAGCCTCGAAGCCGCCATGGTCTCCGCTCAAGCCGACAAAACCATCGTCATCGTCTCACGCGGCGACCAGAAACCTATCGTCGCCAAGAGCCTCAACCACCTACGAGCCATCGGGGCCAACATCGCAGGCGTCGTCTTCAACCACGCCGACTCCGTCGATATCGAACGCTCAACCTACGCCAGCATCACCGTCTCACAAAACCGACGGCAGGACAATAAAGTATTCAACGAAGTTCAATGGCTCGACCGCGATACCTCCAACCGCTTCGGACCACTCGCCACCGCCGTCGCATCCTACGGCCGAAAAACCGATGACAACGAAGATAAACAGACCTAGCAGGTGTTCCTCTTTTACCCAAACAATCCGCGTTTAGCCCTCGTGGCCACGCGACGCCCCGTATACTGAATCGCTGGTATAACACTGCTAACTAAGCGAACCTGACCAAAATAACCCCGACTCACCCATGATCCGCCAAACACAACACGACGCGGACTCACCAACCACCCAGACCATCTGGGGGCTGGACACAGACCAACTCCACGAACGATTCTGGGCCGCACGCGGCGTCCAGGTCGTCAGTCGAGGCAGCAACACACCCGCCAGTGACGACGCAGAACTCTTCCTCATGGTCGAGCCTTCACACTACTGCCTCTTCCGCATCGATCAGATCATCGACACACTCAGTTGGCTCAAACCCACGCTCCTCTTCGCACGCGTTCACGACCACCACGAACACGGCTACCGCGAACAAATTATCACCGACGACGACGACCGATTCATACGCTTCCATAGAGAATACGGCGGCTCAGACTGCAGACTCATACGCACCGCCATCTGCTCTAACCCTCAACTCGCCGAACTCTGGCGTGCCGCACCCGACAACAAAACCGGCTGGCGACTACTACGCCAAAATGTCGCACAGGTACACCGCACCACCGTCTCCATCAACGGCAGCGCTTACTACAAACACCTCAAAGACGAACAAACACAATTCATTCGCGAACTCGTCACCATCTGGCGCAGGCCAGACACCGCCATACGACGCGCTAAACAATTGCTCGACGGCAACGTCTGGATCGACCACAAAACACCCACCAACACCAAAACCCGTTTCATCGGACCCGTCTGGGTCGGCACAGGACGACAACTCGACGACATCGACAGCGTCGTCGGGCCCGCCGTCCTCTGGGACGACCCAAAATCACGGCCCAAAGCCGACAGCATCCGCTGGAACGCCAACGAACAAGACACTCTCGGCGAAGAAGTCGCCACGCAACCACGCAGACTCAACCAGCTCCAAAAAGCCAACAAACGCGCCTTCGACATCATCGCAGCACTCATCGGCCTCGCCATCACACTCCCACTCTACCCCCTGATACTCTTCATCATCTGGATCGAGGACGGCAGACCCTTCTTCTTCGCACACCGACGCGAAACACGAGGCGGTAAAGAATTCCCATGCCTCAAGTTCCGCACCATGCGCAACAACGCCGAACAACTCAAACAAGAACTCGCCGAACAAAATAAATGTGACGGCCCACAATTCTTCATCGAAGACGACCCACGCATCACACGCTTCGGCAAACTCATGCGCAAGGCCAACATCGACGAATTCCCGCAATTCCTCAACGTACTCATCGGCCACATGTCCATCGTCGGACCAAGGCCAAGCCCACACAACGAAAACCAATACTGCCCACCCTGGCGCGAAGCAAGACTCAGCGTACGACCAGGCATCACCGGACTCTGGCAGGTCATGCGATCCAGAGAAGACGGCCTGGACTTCCAGGAATGGATTCGCTACGACATCGAGTACGTCGAAAATATGGACTGGCGCATGGACCTCTGGATCATCTGCAAAACCATCAAACACCTCTTGGGCATCAAACACTCACCCTGCGGCCCCACCCCTCCCAAACGCAAATAACACACACCCACACCTCCGCCCTCCCCCCGTTTAGCCTGGCCGGCCACGGCCAGCCCCCTCCCTCTCTTCACACCACCAATCACACACACCCGTCCCTCCAACATACCCACCACCTGCGCTTCACACGCAGCGCACCAAACCATACACTCCCCACAACGCTTGCGGTTTAGCGGCGGATCGCAGATCCGCGCGTTGGCCCAACGGGTCAACGACCCCAAACATAGACACAACGCACGACGGCACACACAAATAGATGCCCCGACGCACACCCCATCTACTCGCGCAAAAAAAATGCCCGCGTCCAACGAACGCGGGCATCGATAACTCTTAATTTAGTGCGAAACGTCTATCAGCCGCGATCACCCGCCGCGACATAATCACGCTGCGGCGAGCCGACATACACCTGCCGAGGCCGGGCGATCCGACCGTTGGGGTTCTCGTGCTGTTCCTTCCAGTGTGCGATCCAGCCAGGCATCCGACCGATCGCAAACATCACCGTGAACATCTCGATCGGAATACCGATCGTCCGCAGAATAATCCCCGAATAGAAATCAACATTCGGATACAGGTTCCGCGACAGGAAGAAATCGTCGTGCCGCGCGACATCCTCAAGCTCCTGAGCAATCGGCAACAACGGATCATCCACACCCAACGCCTTCAACAGGTTATCGCTGGCCTCCTTCAGAATCGTCGCACGAGGGTCGCTGTTCTTGTATACCCGGTGGCCAAAACCCATCAGCTTGAACTCGCGGTTCTTCACCCGCTCCACAACCTTCTTAACATCCAGGCCTTCATTGCGGATATTCTCAAGCATCTCGATGCAACGCTGGTTCGCACCACCGTGCAACGGCCCCCACAAAGCACACACCGCCGCAGCCGTGGATGCAAACAGGTTTGCCTCGCTCGACCCAACCACCCGCGCCGTCGAGGTCGAGCAGTTCTGCTCGTGGTCCGCATGCAGCATCAAAAACAGATCCAACGCACGCACCACCTCCGGCTCAGGGGTGTACCGACCATATGGCTTGCTGAACATACAGTGTAAAAAATTGTTGCCGTAATCTAACGACGGATCAGGATATCGCTGGGGATCGCCGATCGATTTCTTATAACTAAATGCCGCAATCGTCGCGACCTTCGCCATCAGCATCGCCACCACGTCCAGAGCCGACTCCTCAATCTTCCGGATCTCTAACAATTCTGGGTGATAGCAACTACAGGCGTTGATCATCGCGCTAAGCACCGCCATCGGGTGCGCGCTCGCGGGAAAACCCTCGAAGTGATGCCGCATGTCCTGGTGCAGCAGCGAATACTCCCGGATCTTCTCTTCCAGCCTCTCAACCTGACCAGGCTTAGGCAGCTCACCAAAAATCAGCAGCCAGGAAACCTCCAGGAACGTGCTGTTCTCAGCCAGCGTCTCCATCGAGTAACCCCGGTAACGAAGGATACCCTTCTCGCCGTCGATATAAGTGATCGCAGATCGGCAAGCCCCGGTGTTACCAAACCCATTATCCAGGGTGATATACCCCGTCTCGCTTCGTAGCTTGCTGATGTCAACCGCGTGCTCGTTCTCCGAGCCTATCACGACAGGTAGGTCAATGCTCTTATCACCCAGTTGTAGCTTCGCTGTATCACTCATAATTTCTTGCACCGGCATAGTTAGTTGGCCCACGTTTCATGTTAAATTAGAGAACCCGATTCTAGGCCCTCCAAGCCCCCTGGGCCAGCGTGGCGGTGAATATCCCCCGTGCCGACACAGGACAGCCCCTTGGACCCGCGCCGCGCTAAACCGACACGTTTGCCGACATCCACCCAGCCTTGAAGTCAGCGGTCGATTTCTTAATGTCTTCACGCAGCGAATCGTCCAACGCCTTCGCCGATTCCAACCGATCGCGGATCGCCTTGCCCGGCCCCGCGTAGTGATCCACCAACGCCGTGCTGAACGTCTGAACCTGATCCAGCTTCAAGTCGTCCAACACACCCGACGCTCCGGCGAGAATCTGAATTACTTGATCGATCACACCCATCGGCACAAACTGCGGCTGCTTAAGCAACTCAACCATCCGCGCACCACGATCCAACTGATGCTGCGTCGCCTTATCCAGATCCGTCCCAAGCTGAGAGAAAGCCTCCAACTCACGGAACGATGCCAGGTCCAACCGCAACGTACCCGCCACCTGTTTCATCGCCTTGATCTGAGCATTACCACCCACACGCGACACACTGATCCCCACATTAATCGCCGGCCTCACACCCGCGAAAAACAAGTCAGGCTCAAGATAAATCTGCCCGTCCGTAATCGAAATAACATTCGTCGGGATGTACGCCGAAACGTCACCCTCCTGCGTCTCAATGATCGGCAACGCCGTCAGCGAACCCCCGCCGTTCTCATCAGAGAGCTTGGTCGCACGTTCCAACAGACGCGAGTGCAGGTAGAACACGTCACCCGGATACGCCTCACGCCCCGGAGGCCGACGAAGCAACAGCGACAACTGACGATACGAAACCGCCTGCTTAGAGAGGTCGTCATACACACATAAAACGTGCTTGCCTTGCCACATGAAATGCTCGCCCATCGCACACCCGGTATACGGCGCGATGTACTGCATCGGGGCAGGCTCAGAAGCACCCGCATTAACGACGATCGTGTAATCCATCGCCCCCGCCTCACGCAGCATGTCCACCACCGACGCCACCGTCGAGTCCTTCTGGCCGACCGCGACATAGATGCAAATCATCTCGTCGTCGGTCCCCAGGAATTTCTTCTGGTTGATGATCGCGTCGAGAGCCACCGCCGTCTTGCCGGTCTTACGATCACCAATAATCAGCTCACGCTGACCACGCCCGATCGGAATCATCGAATCCACCGCCTTCACACCCGTCTGCATCGGCTGCGTCACAGGCTGCCGCTCCGCAATACCCGGGGCGATGATGTCCACCTTACGTGTTTCGTCGCTCTGGATCGGACCCTTCCCATCAATCGGCTCGCCCAGAGCATTCACCACCCGGCCGAGCAACGCTTTGCCTACAGGCACCACCATCAACTCGCCCGTGGAACGCACGCTCATGCCTTCCTTGATGTCCAGGTAGTCACCAAAGATGACCGCACCCACAATGTCCTGCTCCAGGTTCATCACCTGCCCGCGGACACTCTTGCCATCACCGATCTGGAACTCCAGCATCTCACCCGCCATCGCCTCGCTCAGGCCGTAGATCCGCGCGATACCGTCGCCGACCTCAACCACTGTTCCGATCTGCGAGACCTCCAGCTCCGTCGAGTAACGCTCGACCTCCTGCTTGATGACCGCGGTGATTTCATCCGTTTTGATCTTCATCGCTGACTCCGGTTGCGGCTTTAGCCGCTAACTTCCATTGATTAATCAACAAACTCTTAGAACAACCACTCAAAGCCCACCCCGATGCACAAGCAATTCATTTTTAACAGGGATGAACACAGATAAACACAGATAAGAAAAACAACACAATCTCTTCTCCCCCATCACTCTTAATCCGTGTCCATCTGTGTCCATCCCTGTTCCACTCTCTTCTCTGTGCCTCTGTGCCTCTGTGGTTATCTTTCTTTTCTGTGACCCTGCATCAATCTTCCAACTGCCCGCCAGCCCTCGCACGTTCACGGCCAGCCTCAACCAGCTTCCGCTTCATGATCCGCAACTGCGTCACCACGCTCCCATCAATCAGACGGTCGCCCACACGCACCTTCAGACCGCCGATCAGTTCAGGGTCTATGTGCTGACGAAGCTGAACCTGCTTGCCCATCGCGCTGCCGATCGACTCGGCCACGCCCCGGCTCGCCTCATCACTCAACGCCTCCGCCACATACACATCCACTCCCAGCTCGCCACGCGCCTCGGACACCAGCCCACGGTACGCAACCAATATCCCAGCCAACGAACCCAGCCGATCCTTGCGGTTCACCACCTGGATAAACCGGTACAACACGTCGCTGATCTTACCCTTGAACAACCGCTCAACCACACTCTTACGCTGCGACGAGTTCAACGCCCGGCTGGACAACAACCTGTCAAGGTCTGGCTCGCGCCCTAACAACCCCAACAACTCACCAGCCTCCGCAGCCAACGCATCGGCCTGACCCCCGGCCTGACCCCCGGCCTGACCCTCAGCACCGGATTTTTCAGCAGCCTGCGCCAACTCAAGCAACGCCTGGGAATACACCCGGCTCACCGAGTCTGTCTTATGTTCGGCATCTACGGACACCCGCGATCCTCCATCTTTCTGGGACAAAACGCCCCGGTCGGCACCCAGCGCCAATCCGAACTTCTTCAACATGTTGCTGAATCGGTTGGCCATCGTTTCTGTCTAGTTCTGCCCGGCTTCATTCAGCCTGGCGATTGATTCACGCACCAGCGATTCCTGATCGCCCGCATTAATCTCACGTCGTAATATCTTCCCCGCTACCTCCGTCGCCAGCGTCGCCGTCTGCTCATAAATCTCAGACACCGCACGCTCCTTCGCAGCATTGATGTCCGCCTCAACTCGCTCACGCATCTTCGTCAGGTCCGCCTGAGCCTGATCCTTCAGCTGCCCCGCCACCTGCTGCGCCGCCACCCGGCTCTCATCCACGATCTGCTGCGCCTGCTTCTGCGCCTCCGCCAACTGCTGCTTGTACTCCGCCAGCGTACCCGACGCAGCCTTCGCCGCGTCCTCCGCATGCTGAAGATCGCCCCGGACCTTGTCCTCACGGGCCTGCAACGAAGCGAGAATCTTCGGCCAAACAAAAATACTCAGCAGCACAAAGAAGAGGACAAACACACCAACTGTGTAAGCCGCTTCCGTCCACTTCACCGTCATCAATTCACGACTTTCGCCATGCCCCCCACCAGCATCACCAGCATCGGCATGACCCGTTACCTGCTCAGCGACATCGTGTGCCTGCGCAGCAGCATCAGCATGGACAGCATCAGCCCCCGAGCCATGATCCTGTGCTGACAGTGAACCCGCCATCATCAGGCAGACAAAAACAGTTGCAATCTGGAATAAACGGGTGTGACGCATCAGGGGGTGCCCCATGTTTCTCGTGTCCTGGTTAAGCCCGAACATCCGGGCCAGCAAAGTCACGCCCCAGCGGTCAGGCCGAGGCGTGATGAAATCAAGTCAAGCCGATCAGCCACCCGCAGCAGCCGTAGCTGCGTCGATCAGGGGCTGAGCCATCCCGCTGGCGATGATGATACCGAAGAACGTAAAGCCTTCGATCAGGGCCGCCGAGATAATCATCTGCACGAAGATCTGACCCGCAGCCTCGGGCTGGCGTGCAACCGACTGCACCGCGTTACCACCGATGTTCCCGATGCCGCGACCGGCACCCGCACAAAGCAGGCCCAGGCCGATGCCCGCACCCAGAATCGCAAGACCCGCACCAATCCCTGCATAACCTTCCAACGCTGCCAAAGTAAGCATTTCAAACATGTCTGTATCTCCAAGCTAGGTATGAATCATTTTGCCGACGATTAAAGTGCTCGGGCGTCGGCGTCCCCGAGCGTTTTTCGTTCTTACTGACCGCCCCCGGCTCCCCCCGTCACAGTCAACATCTCATCAATCGAATCCCCAGGCCTCGCGCCCTCGTCCAACCCCCCGTTGTGTTCGTCATGCTCGTCGTGGCTGATCGCCCCTAGCGAGATGAAGATAACCGTCAGGAACGTGAAGATGTACGCCTGCAGAAACGCCACAAACAACTCCAGGAAACTGAACACCGTCGCACCCAAAAGACTCGCACTCTTGCCCAGCATCGGTGCGGTGATCGCAAGGATAATCAGGGAGCCAAGCACCAGGTGCCCCGCTACCATGTTCGCAAACAAACGCACGCACAGGGCAAAACTCTTAATGATCAGCCCGAACAACTCAAGCACAAACACCAACAGCCCCACCGGCAACATCACCGGCAGCAGCGGCAACGGCTTGAACGGCACGGGCCACATGTGCTTGATAAAACCAAACCCGTTTTCTTTGATCCCCACAAACACCATCATGAACAGCGAAATCAACGCCAGCCCTGCCGTGAAGTTGATGTTCCCCGTCATCGCACCGCCCGCGTGAGCCAGTGAGTCCACGCCCAGCAGGTAGAAAAACGCACTGATCGGTAGCAGCCCCAGAAGGTTCCCAAACAACGCGAAAAAGAAAATCGACCAGATGTACTTGATGTACTTATCCGTCAGATCACCCAGCAAAGGCCGAGTCATCTCCTCACGAAGAAACACACACAAGGCCTCAAATGTCTGCGTGAAACGCCCCCGCGTAACATACCCCTCCGCCGTCTCCGACTTCACCGGCACACGCAGCGACACATACATCAGCGACGCGATCCCCACCACAAAAACCATCAAAGCCATGAAGTGGTGATTCGTGAACCACTCGCTGCCAAACAACGCGTGTGGCAACACATGATCCATCGGATCAATCTTCGCGCTTCCGGGGGCACTTCCGGGGGCAGCAAGCAACAAACTCATCATCATCTAATTCGTCTCCAGCACAGGCCCCGACACCTTCGTCGCAGCCAGAACGTGGGATGATATCAACTTTACCTCAACACCCAACACCACCATGTACCACCCCGCAACCCACATCAACGCCGCCTCGCCCCCCGGCAAGCCACCCCACCGAAGCCACGCCACAGCACCCGCGCCAACCAAACCACGCACCAGGATGCTCACCAAGAACCCATACGCACTCCCGTAAGCACTCCCACGCGACATCAGCCACACCGGCACAAACCCCGACAAACCAATCCCCAGGCTTACCATCGCACCGATCAGGCTCAACCCCGCCTGCTCTTTCATCCCAAACACACCCGACAACAACCCAAATACCCCGCCTGCCGACACAAGCAACACCGCCGTCAACGTCAGTGACGCCTTAACGATCGGGAAGACTAGCGGGCTGTCGGTCGGTTGGGTCATCGTGTCGGTGATTCGTGTTTCGGTGTATCTATATTTAAGAGACGGTGTCGAAGCTACTTTTAAACCCTTTGAAAACTCTCCCCAAAGCTCACTGATGCACCACCTTGGTGCTTCGGTGGGGTATCCGGGGGGGGGTCGTCCGGGGGTATCCGGGGGTCAGTCCGTATCATCCGGCGGCACCTCTTTGGAAGGCTTACGCTTTTTCGGATACAGCATGTCCTTCGCCAGGTTGTAACACCCCCCAACCGTCGCCATCAACGTACCTGTCAGCGCCAGCCAAGGCCCGGTCCCATACCGCTCATCACCCAAGTAGCCCAAATACGTCAGCCCGCCGATGACCGCCCCCACCTCCATCCCCCGACCGATCATCCGCCAAGCACTTGGACCGTAACCATAAGGACTTTGCGATCTGTTTTTTGCCATCGCCGGCCTCCTTGGCCAACCACTCGGGTTGAACGAAATAACTGCCTGTAAAACAGTTACTTATATCCATCACGCTGGCCTTTCGCCCCCGTCCCCAGCCTCACGGCGGGGCAGATAGCCTAGAGGTGCCTTACATGGGTGTCAAACAGCCGTTAACCTCGAAAATCAACCCCAGACCCAACCCGATCAACTCTATACCCCAAATTATTACATAATTAGTCGACTTATCGCATTTTTCGGGTATGCTGTCATATAGATAACGCCTGTCCTTATTAGGGATCGATATACCCGATCCTCAATCCTCAGGACAGGCACACACCTACCTCCGGGGAGGAGAACACACCATGCCGCTTTCTTTCCGTGCTGTACCCTCGGCCTGGACCTCGATCATCGCCTGCGCAGCCATCGCCTCAACCACGCTCTCCGCGAACGCAGCCATCACACTCGACGCCAACTTCGACCACGGCTCCCTCCAGTCCTTCTCCACCTCAGGCAACGACGTCAACCTCGTCGGTCGCGATAACTTCTACGGCTCAGGCAAATGGCGATGGGTCTACTTCAAAGCCTCAGGCGTCAACGGCCAAGCACCCAACTTCAAAATCTCCACCAACTTCGCAGGCGGATCCGCTGCCATCGCAAACAGCAACTTCCGCTACAGCCTCGATAACGAAGACTGGCTCCCCTTCGACAACAGCGGCATCTCTGGCGGAACCTTCAACTTCTCAAACAACGCCGCCTTCAACCAAAACGACGTCTGGGTCGCGCAATCCATCCCATACTCCTACGGCCGCGCAGCAGACCAAGTCTCTCAATACAAACTCAGCCCCTACGTCTCCCCCACCATCAGCTCCGACGCAAACCTCGTCATCGGACAATCACCCGGCGGCATCGACGACCTGGGACGAACCATCAACCCCCGCGACCTCTGGGGATTCAAAGTCACCGACAACGCCGTACCCAGCGCAGGCAAAACCCAGATCGTCCTCGCAAGCGGCCTCCACGCCGGCGAAGTACTCGGCAACCACACACTCGAAGGCACCATCAACTTCCTCCTCAGCAACGACCCACGCGCCGCTGAACTACGCAAAACCTCCGAGTTCTTCATCTACCCCATGCTCAACCCCGACGGACGATTCGCCGGCAACAACCGCGCAACCATCGCCACACCCAACTCCGACCCCAACCGCAACTGGAGCCCAACCTTCCCAGGCAAAACATGGTTCGGCGAACCCGAAATACAACTCTCCGGCGAAGCCATGATGGCTGACCTACACACCGCCACCGGCGGCACCGCCGAATACTTCATCGACTACCACTCCACCATCACCACCAGCGCCAACGCTAACGACTTCATGTTCCTGCACCCCGAAAAAGGACACACCGCAGACCCCTTCTGGACCAACCTCCTCGACGAAACCTCCACCGTCAGCTTCCTCCAGTCCACCAGCACAGGACCCACCACCGCCAACTTCGGCGAAATCGAACTCGGCGCAGGATTCGACGCAACCTTCGAAACAGCCTTCCACCCAACCCGCGGCGTCGCCTACTACGAAGAACTCGGCAAAGACGTCGGCGTCGCATTCTTCAAGGCACTCGCACGCATCAACGCCGACATCAACGCCGACGGCTTCGTCGGCATCGACGACCTCAACTTCCTCCTAAGCAACTGGAACCAGGCCGTCCCCGTCGGCGACTGGGACTCCGGCGACATCGCAGGCAACGGCGACGGCTTCATCGGCATCGACGACCTCAACCAGGTCCTAGCACAATGGAACAACGGCACGCCACCACCACCCCCATCCACCAACACAACCGTCCCCGAACCCACCACCCTCGCAATCCTAACCCTAGGCACTCTCACAACCCTCCGACGACAACGACGCTAGAGCAGCCCCGCCTCCTTTACGCACAACATGCTGGCTTACCGTTTAGCGGCGGATCGCAAATCTGCGCGCTGTCCCTACAGACCTACCCCACCATCCATCTTCACCCTCAACAAACTACGAATCACACGACTTGCCGCGCCCCCTCTTAATCTGTGTAATCTGTGGGCCTCCCCCTCTCCCCCACCTCCCATCGTCCTCCGTGACTCCGTGCCACCGCGCCACCGCCCTATCTTCCTGTCTCCCTTCGCATCTTCGCGGTTCACCCCCGCCGATCATCTTCGTGCGCACAAACCCACCCATCCCCCGATAGAAAATACATGACAACACAAAATCACATATCGCTCTTATAGCCACGACTTACATCATCCCCAACGGCTAATAAACCCACCTCCATGCGCACAAACACGTCTTTTAACCCATGACTGGAGGCGTGATTTATTTTGAATCACACCTGCCGACAACCTCACGACGGCGATCGACAGCTACCCTGAGTATCCAAAGATTAAAAGGACCGGGACTCGCGGGCTGCCCTCACGCAACGTCATGCTCAAAAAGTATGACCGGTGACGGGACTTTGTAGCGGATCGCCCCGGCCAGATGACGGACAAACAGGACACGGGCTTGACCTGGTCCCAATGTTCCCGCGCCTGCCGTTACCGCCGGTGAATCGTGAGGAGTTAGATTGATGATCTGAGATGGATGATTGATGATTTGCGGACAATAAATTAGACACAGAGCTCACTGAGTCCACCAAGGCACGGAGAAGATCAAGAGGAGTGATCCGTAGATTACGCAGATTACGCAGATGCAGATAAAGAACGCACCAGTTCACCGCCCGCTTCCCCACGAAGCGCCACGACTTGTCGCGTCCCTTCTTCATCTGTGTAATCTGCGCAATCTGCGGATACCTCCCCTCCCTGGCTTCCTCCGTGTCTCTGTGCCTCTGTGCGCTCTGTGTTCAACCCCTCCGCGACTTCCTCCGTGCCCTCTGTGGTGAATCCCCCCGCCCAACCCCATCAATTCTCCGAAGGCCCCCCCGGCCCCCCCGGCCCCCCCGGCCCACCGGGCGTATTACGCGGCGCATTATCACCCAGGTCATTCTCCGCCAACAGCGTAAACAGCTTCCGCCGTAATATTTGCGCCGACAGCAGCGAGTCGTCCGTATGAATAGCAATCGCAGGCAACCCGCGTGGCTGAACCATCAGCGGATACGCATAATGAATACTCAACTCAGCAGCCAACAGCGACCGACACATCTCCGCCAACGTCTTACCCTCACCCAACTCCACCGCCAAAATGCTCGCCTCACTGAACGGCAACTGATGCCGCTCCAACAACCGACGCGCCAAATCGCCATGCGACGTGATCAGACGAACCACCGAATGGTCCGCCGAATCGACCACACACAACCCCGCCAGCGTCAAAGGCTTCCCATGAAACACCTCAATCACCTCCAGCAGTCGGCCGACCTTGTTGTCGACAAACACGCTGAACTGAGTATTTCGTGGCGGCTCAAAGCCGCGTGCAGTTTGATCGCTGACTGGAGCTTGTGACATGACAACACCATCCTAGACGACCCGACCGGCCGACGTAAAGAAAAAATCCCACGCTTCATACACTTTTGTGGATAACCGGGAGCAACCGGGGGGGGGGATCCGGGGGCAACCGGGGGCAACCGGGGGCAACCGGGGGAAGCAATGAAGATGCCACCACCCAACGTCCGATCATATGCCGATTGGCATCACCTCTCACAAAGACACCAAAGATATGCGGGCACCTCTAAAAATAGAACCTTCGTCGCACTCCAGCCGCTTGCGGCTTCGCGAGGCTTGGTCAACACCTTGGGTTTAAGTATTTTCGAGGTGCCCATGCCACTTAACAAACCTAAGCCGTCACCGTTTCATACCACCGAACCGTCGGCTCTAGCCCCTGCTCAAAACCAACCACCGGCTCATAACCAATCGTCTCATGCGTCAAACTCAAATCCGCCAGCGAATGCCTCACATCACCCGCCCGATCATCCTTGTGCTCCGGCGTAAGCTCCGGACAACCCAGCAGCTTCGCCATCATCGCCGCCAACTCATTCACCGTCACTCGCGTACCCACCGCCACATTCAACACCTCCCCGCCGATCGTCTTCTCACACCGCGCCGCCAGCAGATTCGCATGCACCGCATTATCCACAAACGTAAAGTCGCGCGACTGCTCCCCGTCACCATAGATCACCGGGTGCTCCCCGCCGATCAGCGAGCTTGCAAACGCAGCGATCACCGCAGCATAAGCCGAGTTCGCGTTCTGGCGAGGCCCGAAAATATTGAAATACCGAAGCGATGCCGTATCCAGCCCGTAGCTCCCCGCATACGCACGCATCAACGCCTCGCACGCAACCTTGTTCGCCGCGTAGGGACTCTTCGCCTTCACCGGCATCGTCTCAACCTTCGGCAATGTCTCCGAGTCGCCATAAGCAGACGAACTCGCCGCAAACATCACACGCTTCACACCCGCAGCCTTCGCCGCCTCCAAAACATTCAACGTCCCCGTCGTATTCACCTCGTGATACAACACCGGCAACTCAACACTGCGAGGCACAGAACCCAACGCCGCCTGGTGAAACACATAATCACACCCCTCCGTCAGCTCCTTAAGCAGATCAGCATCAAGGATCGACCCCTCAACAAAATTCAGCCTGTCCCCCGCCCGCTCCCGGTAAGTATCAAAATTCTCAACATCCCCACCGCAAAGATCATCGATCACCGTGACCGACGTGCCCAGATCTATCAACGCCTCGCTGAGATGCGAACCGATAAACCCCGCCCCGCCGGTCACCAGCGCACGCCCCCCATCAAAGAAGTCGCCGTGCTGTTGCCGCCAGTCAATGATCGCCATGTCGTGTCCCTTACAGATCAAGGTGCAAAAAGTATCGTCGTGAAACCAATCATAGCACCCCGCCATGAGATAACCACAACGCGCTTGTCAGATACAAGTACACCGAATGTAAAAAAAAACCACCCCGCACTATCCGCCCGGCGGAGGCGGCTTCAGCCGCCGTCAAACACACACCATCCCCCTGCCTCACAACAGCCTCACCCCGCGTCGCCAACCACCTCAACATGCGTATATTGATCGAGGTTACAGGTCACCATCTCGCCGTCATCCTTGCGGATCACCAGCCGATCAAGCCAGAGCTTGTCGTCCTTCGCATGCGCGTACCACGACCCGGTCTTCTTCTGCTCAGACCGAACCACCAGCCCCTCAACGCGCTCGGTCCAGACCTCCTCCTTGCGAGGAATCTGCTGAGTAATCGCTACCCGCTGGCCGACCTTGAATTCATCCGTAGGCTGTGTCATCGCTTAAAGCTCCTGTCCCTCAGACCATATCGCATCAGCCCCCAAAACGAAAGCCGCCGCAGTCTTTCCACCCCCCACGTGATCAGACGGGTTTGGCTAGGAGAAACGTACGGTCATCCATGGAGTCCTGACGGCCTTGAGTCTTGTCTAGGATCTTCCCAAGCTCCTGCCCGACCTGGGTCACAGGCATCTGCGGATCGGCGGCGTGCAGGTCATGCAGGTGTTGACTGAGGCGGTCCTGCCCGAGCATCTTGCCGTCGGAGTCTCGCAGCTCAGTCAGGCCATCGGTGAACATTGCAAGTAGATCGCCGGGTTGGATCACGGTCTGTTGGCTGCTCATCGCCTGGTGGTCCACACCAAGCGGGAAGTTCGCCGCGTGTTGGAGTTGGCGCACTTTGCCGTCGGTCTGGATGACCAGCGGGGAGAGGTGGCCAGCGTTGAGGCACTCGACGGTGTGGTGGACAAGGTCGATGGCGACGGCGGCCATGGTCACGAACGACTTGTCATCGAGGTAGGTACAGAGGTGTTCGTTGATCTCCTGCATCATGTGCACCAACCCGCGCCCAGCGCCCAGCGACGTGTGTGCAAGCGCGTGCAGCTTGGAAGCGATCAGCGCAGCGGGCAGCCCCTTGCCGGAGACATCGGCGATCAATAAAACGATGCGGCGGTCGGCGGCGCGGATCACGTCGGCGTAGTCGCCTCCGATCCATCGGCATGGCTCAAAGTCAATCGTGATGTCGAGGCCCTGCACGGATGGCGTAGCCGGCACAAGGCTCATCTGGATGTCGCGTGCGCGTTGCAGCTCCATCTCGGTGATCCCCTGTGTCTGCGGTTGGCTGCCTGTTGGTTCGGCCTCGCTTGCGTTGTTGGATGCGTCGCGTTGTTCTGACAGCTGGTGTGTTTGTTCGGCTGACGGTTGCGGACACTCAAAACGGTAGCCGATATCCCGGATGGTCTGAATATAGGTTGGGCGTTGTGGGTTCGGCTCGATCTTGTTGCGCAGGGTTGTGATGCATCGGTCGACGCTGCGGCCGGTGACGACGATGCTTCTGCCCCAGACCTCGTCCATGATGTCGTTGCGGGTCAGCGCCCTGTCCGGCCGACGGACGAAGTACGCCAGCATGCGGAATTCCTTGGGCGTTAACGCGATCTCGTTGCCGGCCTTGATAAACCGGTGTGAGACCATGTCCAATTCACAATCACCGAACCAGTAGGTGTCGGTCTGCTGGGTCTGACGGCGGCGCAGCAGGGCAGTGACACGAGCGACAAGCTCGCGGATGTTGAACGGCTTGGTCATGTAGTCATCGGCGCCGAGGTTCAGGCCTCGGACGATATCCTCTTCCTGGCCTTTGGCGGTGAGCATGATGATCGGCATGTCCAGCTTGCGATCGCGAACCCTGCGACAGACCTCAAACCCATTCACCTTTGGAAGCATGATGTCCAGAAGGATCAGGTCAGGCGGGTCGTTCAGTGCGGCGTCCAGACCGGCCTGACCATCGCAGGCGGTGCGGACGTGGTAGCCGCGCCCCTCGAAGTTATCGGTGAGGCCACGCATCAGCGCCGGGTCGTCCTCGATGATGAGTAGATGTTCACGGGACATCGGATCGTGCCTCGGGGGTTGATCCAGCGGGGTTGGCAGTCGCTGGGATCTTGATCGTGAAGGTACTGCCTTTGTCGGTTTCGCTTTGAAGGTCTATCGTTCCGCCGTGCGCCGAGACGATCGCGCGGACGATACTCAGGCCAAGCCCGACGCCACTGCCAGCGCCGCTTAGATTCTGATCGACCTGGTAGAAGCGATTGAACACACGTCTGCCTCCGACGCGCGAGATGCCGATGCCGTTGTCCTGAACCTGGAAACACATGTGGCCTTCACGGGCGAACGCTCGCAGGACGATGTGCTTGTCTTCACCCGAGTATTTGTATGCGTTATCCAAGAGGTTGACCACGGCGGTGACCAGAGCATCGCTGTCGCCGACGATTTGCGGCAGGCCTGATGCCGCCTCGATATCAAACCGGCACCCCCGGTCCCCTGGTGACTGGAAGCGGTCGCGTACAGCCGCCGCCGCCGCGTCGATGATATCAAGCGGGCGGATGTCGGTTGGCTTGAACGCGTAACGGTTCTGTTCCAGGCGGGAGAAGGTCAGGAAATTCTCGATCAGTCTGCTGAGGCGGGTATTCTCTCGGCCGATCAGGTGCAGGTACTCGCGGACTTTACGGGGGTCGAATTCTTCGGCGTCCAGCAGGGTGTCGATCAACAAACGCATCGACGCCAACGGGGTCTTAAGCTCGTGCGAAACGGTAGCGACCAGGTCGTTCTTGAGACGGGCGACTCGGATCTGCCGGCGGACGGCCCATGCGATGAGCAAGGCCATCGCGAGTGTTGCGGTGATGGCCAACACACCTGTCCAGAAATATGCGGCGATCTGTTTTTCGGCGGAGGCGTCGAACAACGATCGGTCGGTGATCGACAGGGACAGTCGCCAGCCGGGCATCTTCGCCCCGGCCACGGCCACCACCGGCGTCTGCCCTTGTGCTTCTTCGCCTGGTTGCAGAACTTCGACCGCGACATCGGAGGACAACATTTTCACCGCGGGCAACTCAAGGATCCGCCGACGCAGGCTGTCGGTTCGGTACAGGGCGAGGACACGGCCATCCGCGGCGGGCAGCTCCCATAAATCATTTACGTTGCTAATGTGGATATTAGGGTCGTCCGAAAGTACGGACTCGGA
>JAJRRS010000093.1 GCA_024279275.1 Planctomycetota bacterium
GATCGGCGAGTACATCAACGCGCACAACGACAACCCCAAACCCTTCATCTGGACCGCCTCGGCCAAGGACATCCTGGCCAAAGTCAGGCGGGCGCGGGCGGCGCTGAATAAGTTATAGACCGTTAGGCGGGGTACACTAGGGTCTAGGGTATCTCCTCTTCCAACGCCGTCCCTGAGCGCAGCGAAGGGGCGGGTATCTTCACCCCTCACCATCCCATCACCAGAATCAGCAACCGAAGGTAATCACCTCCCCCTCCCCTCCTGACATCAGCACTCACACATCAAAAATCAAACATCTCCCCCTCGCCCACCTCCACTCCGATTTCCTGCTTTCCAAATTTCCTGTTTTCCTGCTTTCCCCTTCTTCTCGGACCCAACTTATCCAGAACCCACACAAAGTTATCAACACCGCTTGAATACTTGCCCATAACCCCCCACACTACCAGCATGTCACTGACCGATTCCCTAGCCTACCTCACCGCAGACCTCCCCGGCATCGCCGGCGTCATCAAGCAACGCCCCGAAGACTTCCTCGTCGAAGAGCAACCCCTCTACCAAACCTGCGGCGAGGGAGAGCACGTCTTCCTCCTCATCGAAAAAACCTCGCTCACCACCACCGACATCGTCATCAACCTCGCACGCGCCTTCCGTGTCGGACGAAACGACATCGGCTACGCCGGACTCAAAGACAAACACGCCATCGCGCGACAACACTTCTCCGTCTGGCTTCCCGACCGCAAAGACGAGGCCGAGTGCATCGAACGACTCGCTGACCGCCGACTCATGAAAATCCTTTGGGCCGACCGCCACACCAACAAACTACGACGCGGACACCACGGCGGAAACCGCTTCATCATCCGCATACGCAACGTCCAACCCACCGACGTCATCAAAGCCAAACAAATCATCGACCGACTCTACGCCCAAGGCGTACCCAACTTCATCGGCGACCAACGATTCGGATACCGACAACACAACCACATCCTCGGCAGGCTCCTCCTACAAGGCGAATACCAGGCCATGCTCGACGAGATGCTCGGCCAACCCATAGACGCCGACCCATCCAACATGCAAAAGGCCCGAACCGCCTACGACCGACGCGACTTCGAAGAGGCTCTCAAACACTGGCCCAAACACCTGCGCTTCGACCGCCAGGCTCTCGACGCACTACGACAAGGCAAAGACCCCCAGCAGGCAGTCAAAGCCATCTACCGATCACAACGCGACTTCCTTATCTCAGCCCTGCAGTCAGCCATGTTCAACAGCATCCTCGACCGCCGACTACGCGAAGACATGCTCACTAAAATTATCCCAGGCGACCTCGCATGGAAACACGACTCACGAAGCGTCTTCGCCGTCGATCAGGAAATCGCTGATAAAGAAAACGCACCCGCCGGCAGAGTCCCCTCACTGGAAGTCTCACCCTCCGGACCCATGTGGGGCATCAACATGACCCGCGCCCAAGACACCCCCGGCGAAATCGAACGACAAGCCCTCGACGTCTTCAACGTTCACCCCGACACCCTCGCAGGCGTCGGCGACGTACACGCCGAAGGCAGCCGAAGACCCATGCGCATCGCACTACGCGACCCCGAAGTCCAAGGCGGCTCCGACGAGCACGGCCCATACATCAAGCTCGCCTTCGTAATGCCACGCGGTGCCTTCGCTACCATCGTACTACGCGAAGTCATGAAAATCCCCGCCAACCAGCAACAACCAAAAACTCCCCCCGTCGTCCCACCCCCCACCGTCATCATCACCGCCAAGCACCAAAACAAAACGCCCACCACTAACTAACCCCCACCACTTCCCCCTGTTTAGCCGGGTCGGCCACGACCCGCTCCCCCAAAGCCCGGTCATGGCCCCCGGGGCCTTGGCCGGGGTACCCCCCCCAAAAAAACATCCACCCCCAACGCCGCCTCTGAGCGCAGCAAAGGGGCGGGTATCTTCACCCATCTCACAACTCTTCCCCCACAACAATAGAACACGACCAAACCCTTCCCCCCTCCATCCCCAAATCATCAATCCAACCAACTCCCCCCCGATTTCACATCATCAATCAACAACCGAAGGTCCGCGAAGCGAAATCAAACATCCCTCACCCCCTCACATCCCCCCCACATCCCTCAGCATCCCGCTAACCAGATACACAAACCCCACCGTCATCAGCCCGGTCAATACAAGCAAAACGATCGCGCCGATACAGCCGACCCCGCCGCCGCCACTTTCCCGGATAGTCCCTGTATATCCCCGTCGCATCGCATGATACCTCCCGATGCAACCAACCTATCACCATCCCATGTCCCATTGATGCGCATAACAGCAACCCCTCCCCAAATAATACGGATCCCAGTTAATCCTAGCGCGTTTACGAAACGCACGGCCCACCTGTGTTTAGCCCGGTCGCTTGCAACCGGTACTGGCCGCAAGCGGCCAGGCTAAGCGAACATTGTTTCTGGAACCCCGGCCCGATCAGCGGTTGAACGCGCGAGGCGTAACCTGAATCCGTATAATTCGACACCAACGCGGTTTTATTTTCACGGTAACGAGCCATGTTTAGCCGCCGCGGACACGCGGCGCACTGCTGACGTCGCTGATTATCTCAGCTGAAAACAAGCCGCTTGCGGCTTCGCAAATCCGGGTAAACTCTTTTGTGATGGGATTTGTTAGAGCAGCCTCAAATCATCACGAGATCCGATACGCACACCGCCGCGCCCCAGCCTGAATGTGCTCGATCCTCTCGACCGATGCCTTGTCACCCAAGACTCGCTGAAACACCTCCAGTTCCATAGCGCATAAGCCCTGGCATGTAGCCGCCGCCGAACAGATCGGGCAATGATTTTCGACCAGCAGGATCGAACCATTGTCTTGCGGAATAACTTCAGCCATGTAACCCTCATCCGTCCGCAACCCCGCAAGCGCCTCAACCCGCCGCCTCAACGAA
The DNA here is from genome assembly GCA_024279275.1 of Planctomycetota bacterium. GTDB lineage: Bacteria > Planctomycetota > Phycisphaerae > Phycisphaerales > Phycisphaeraceae > JAJRRS01. The sequence goes on from JAJRRS010000093.1 coordinate 2,945, forward strand.
GCCCGCTTAGGCATCGCCGCCCGGTACTCGCCCACCTGTTGCTCCGCCCGAGCCGACAAGAGCCGATCCATCCCCTTCGCCCCCATCGTCTGGCCCATGACCTGGATCAGACTCACCGCCAGCTCCGCATGCCCATCCGGAAAAAACCGATCCGCCGCCGCCGTCAAACGCCACAGCTTGGCCGGCCTCCCAACCGGCCGAGGATCATCCACCACATCTATCAGCTTCTGCTCACACAACTCATAGAGATGCAAACGAACAGCCATCCCCGTCAGCCCGACCTCCCCAGCAAGCGTCTTGGTATCCATCTCACCGTGCTGCTTGAGCAGGTCCAGCAACGCGCGACGCGTCCGCCGATCCCGATCGGGTTTCTTGCCCTTGGGTGCCATACTTTATTTATATAGTAAATACTTGACAAAGGCAACGGGCCGGACTACCTTTGTAAAGATAATACTTTACTAATGATTCGCCCCAAACCGACGCACCCAAAAGGAGCTACGCCGTGACCAACTACGTCGAACACGTCAACATCACCGTCAACGATCTCGACCAGGTAATCGAATTCCTGACCACCGCCCTACCCGACTTCAAACTCAGGCACCGCGAAGAAGAAAAAGACCGCATCTGGGCACACGTCGGCAACGACGATTCCTACGTCGCACTGACCTACTGGCGAAACGCCCACGACAACACACACTTCGGCCTGAACCACATCGGCATAGTCGTTGACGACATCAAATCCGTCCAACAACGTCTCCTGGACGCCGACTACCCAAAAGGTTTTGCAAACAGCGAAATCATCGAACACCCCCACCGCCTCCGACTCTACTTCCTTGATCGAGACAACAACGAGTATGAATTCATCCAGTACCTGTCCGACAAACCCGAAGAACGCAACTCGTATGTGGACTAACCACAATACCCACCACCCGTCGCCCGCTGCACCCAAGCCATCAAATATCCCGGATTTCCCATATGACTTTCTGAATCTATGAAAAGGATCGCTTCCTTTGCCGCCAAGCCGGTCCGGGCAGGGTCAATATGATGACCACCGTCTCAACAACTCGACTGAGAACTTTACGCGGCGGGGGATCGGTGCCGATGCGTAGCGGGGATTCCGCCTCAAACGCCTGGCAAAGAACCGACAGGCACGTTCGCCAACCTGAAATCACAGCGATTTTACAACACGTGGCTTCGGTTTGGCTCGTCTGTGTGGTAAACTACCTTCGTACTAGCTTCGGCGGTGTAGCCGGGCATCCCAAATGGGAAATGTCAGCTAGGACCTACGCGGAGAACAGCCGAATGGATAGCGGGAGTGTTCCCCAGCCACGCCGGCGGACCAAGCCAACGGTCGTCGTTGTTCTTGGCGTGTTCCTCGGCGTGTTCATTTTTGGGTGCCTTAGTTTTCGAGGATGCGCCGAGTCGAACTTTGAGCTCGCGCCTGAATCGAGGCTTCCCATCTGGATGGAGGTACCGCCGGGCACGCCCCGAGAGGACCTTGCTCTGAAGTTGTTCTACTACGCAACATCCTCAGACGCCGATGAAAACACAGTCTTGGTTTCGACGATTGCGGGAAAGACGCGGAAGTTTACCGCCCAGCACTGGTGGCACCCGCGGACGCAGCGTCAACTGGACATTTTCTACGCGACGGAGCCGCGACCAGAGTATCCCTATCCTTCCTACGTCGTGGTAAACGTCGCCGGCCAAATCGATGTGATTGAGCATCGGAAGCATCGCGAACAGAACCGCGATCCCTCCCGGGCGTTGTTCTGGATGACGACGGACGCCGCGATTTTGAGGGAAGCCCGGGAGAAAGCACAGCCTGACGAGTAGCACAGCGTCGCACTTCGATCGGCGGCCGAAACCTCCGTGTGGGCCGTGGCGACACACGTCGGCGCAACCGAGGCATGAGAGTCTATTAATTCGATTATCTTCACACCAAAGCCGCTTGCGGCTTAGCGTCTCACCCTCCCCCGCTTCACACACAACCCCCGCACTTCCTCAGTCTCTCATCACCTCCGCGCCCTCCGTGATATCCTTCTTCCCTCCCTTGGCGTCACCCGCGTCTTGAAGGCTCACCTCTTTCCAACCGATCGCGCGCGCACAACCCCGACATTTTCCCAATCAAAAATAAGCCACAACTCACATCCCCTTACCAACCTCACCAGCATGACTTAGCCCGATCGTAAACCCAAACCGACCGCTCCCATGCGCACAAACATGACCAATCATCCAAGAGTGGAGACGCAAGTTATTTCAAATCGCGTCTGCCGACAACCTCACGACGGCGATCGACAGCTACCCTGAGTATCCAAAGATTAAAAGGACCAGGACTCGAGGGCTGTTGAGATCGGGGGCACCCGACCTCAACCTTGGTAGCGGATCGCCCCGGCCAGATGACGGACTCACAGGACACGGGCTTGACCTGGTCCCAATGACCCCGCGCCTGCCGTTACCGCCGGAACACCGTGAGGCTTTCGATTGATCATTTGGGATTGATGATTTTTGAGGTAAAAAAAAGGGCAATCACGAAGGGCGCGGAGACTCGAAGACACGGAGAAAATCTTAAATACCCCCACCAAGCGCCGCGACTTGTCGCGTCCCCCTTCTTAATCTGCGCCATCTGCGCAATCTGCGGATACTCCCCCTCCCGTTTTCTCTGCCCTCTGTGCTCTCTGCGGTGAACTCTTCCCCTCAAATCATAAATCACACATCACACATCACACATCGGCGATCTACAAATCCCCCCGCATCCCAAGCAACCCCAAAAAATACCCCGCAAACACCGTCTGCACACCCATCATCAGCGCCAACGCAGAAGGAATCACCAGACGCATCGTGCTAAACGGGTCCAGATTACCAAACCCCTGCCCGGACCAACCCCCGACCGCAAGCCCACCAATGACCACACCCCCAATCACCAACAGCCCACCAACTACCAACCCAACCTCGAGCATCGATCGGCTACCCGCCCACGCAAAACGTCGGCTAGGCGGGTGCAGCCCCGTGTTCACCGCATGCACCTTCGCACACACCGCAAATAAAATCGACTGATACCCAAGCGTCGCCGCCGTCGCCGCGTATAACAGCGTATGCACATCAAGCGTCACACCCCCCACCGTCTTAGGCCCAGGCAATAACCACAACCCAACCAACATCCCCGCCGCCATCAAGACCAACCCCGGATACCAGAACAACCAACGCGGGCTGAACAGCATGAAAAAACGCAGACTACGCCAACCATCACGCCACGTCCGCAGATGCGGCGCACGCCCCGGCGCGTCCCGCGAAAGCGTCGTCGGCACCTCACTCACCCGCAAACCAAAAATCGTCGCACGCACCAGCATCTCCAACGCAAACTCCATCCCACCACTACGCGGCCTCATCCGCTGATACCCCTCACGACTGAAACCACGCAAACCGCAATAAAAATCGCCACATTCGCTCTTAAAAAACAATCGGCCGATCCCCGTCAGCATCGGGTTCCCGAGGTATCGATGCAACGCTGGCATCGCGCCGTCTCGGATCCCCCCAGTAAATCGATTCCCCATCACCAGGTCATCACCCCCGCGCAGCCTCTCAAGGAAAGGCCCCAACGCAGAAAAATCGTAACTGCCATCCGCATCCCCCATGATGATGTACCGACCACGCGCCGCAGCAATCCCCGCAGAAAGCGCACTGCCATAACCACGCTCAGCCACATGCATCACGCGCACACCCAAACCCTCAGCAATCCCAACCGACCCGTCCGTACTCCCGTTGTCCGCGACGACCACCTCCCCAACCACACCTACCTCAGCGAAAAACCCAAGCGCTTTTTCGATACACACGCCCAGCGTCCTCGCCTCATTAAGACAAGGCATCACCACCGACAACTCAACCACCCGCGCATCAACAACCCCGGACCCGCCCGCCGATGCAGGGGTTTGGTTGGTCGGCTTAATATCCATCGGCGCGGTTCCACGTCTGGTAATAATGGGGCTACAGGCAGATCACTCCACGCCTTGCAAAGGCGGGCAGTGATACACCATACATCGGCCCCTGGGCAACGCCACCGCCACCGCCAAACGCACACGGTCCGCATAATTCACATTCGCCCCCGACCGCGAACCCGGATCCACAAAACGATACTTGTACGTCTGCCACCAATCAGGCGATGTCCGGATCGTATACCCCCGAAACATCAACGCAGACGACACGTGCCACGAAAGCATGTTGCGCATCGCCTGAGTCTCACCCCGCTGCCTCTCCAGCACGGGTGCAAGGTAATCAGGGATCGGCTCAAGCGACGGGCTGACAGACGCCACCTCACCCAAAACCTCTTCACGCTGAACCCGGCTATATATCCGCTCCACCCAGTCACCCGCCGCACCCTCGTCGATGACCACACCCGCATCCCCAGCAAGCGCCATAACCTCATTGACCTCCGGCGGCGGCGCGTACTTCGCCTTGCGGATAATCACCACCGGCCCGGGGTAACTATCCAAAAATGTCTTACGAATCGGCGCGACACTCTGGATCGGCAGGCCCGTGTAATACGTCATCACCAGGTGGCCGTTCGGCGAAGCATACAGCCGGGTATCCTCGGACAACTCCGCATCTTCCAGATAACCCACCACCGCCCGAATCCCCTCAAACCGGTCGGTCTGACCAACGGGCGCAGCCTCGGTAAACAAACGCCCCGTCCCCGCGAGAATAACCCCCACCACCACCGGCGCGATCACATGCGCCCAGCGGTGGCTTACCAGGTACGCCAAACTCGACACGACCACCGCAGCCAGCAGCATGCAAGGCACCGCGATCATCAGCGACAACCGAGTCGAGAAGAAACTCGCCGCAGGCATGCAACCCGCGAACGTCACAAACATCACACCCGCCCACACCGAAAGAAACACATACACGCCACCCCTCGCCCCAAAGGCCTCCAGCAGGCGACGGGGCATCCGCCGCCCCAACATCGACGCCAGCCCCGCCGCAGTGATACCAAAAATAAACAGCGACATCTCCACCGGCCGCTGCGTCAGATACCTGTACACAACCGCCCCAAACCCCTCCATCCGCCACGCCGCCGGGATCCCCTGCGTGTTGTCCAGAAAACCCGTCCACCACAACCAAGGCAGCGTCCCAGCCAACACAATCAACAACAACACCCCACGTTTAATCCACGCCCGATCATGCCTGCGATGCCACGGCAAACTCACCGCACCAACCACACCCATCCCCACACACGACGTGATGTGCGTATGAAACAACAACACCAACCCCATCGCCCCAAATATATAATCGCGCCAACGCCCCCGCCTCATGATCCCCCACAGTGCCCACCCGCACGCAGCGATCAGCATCAACGTCAGCGAGTAGTACCGCGCCTGCGAACCGTAATAAATATTCTTCTTGGCGATCGCCGCATACACCAGCGCCGCCCAACCCGCCGGCGGACCACCCATCGACCGACCAAGCACATACATCAGCACCATGAACACAACACCGAACAAGACCGCCGGCACACGCGGCACCCACGTCCGACGCACCACCGTGTCTTGCCCGTGCTGTGGCACAAGGTGTCCCGTCAGGTGATCCGCTTCCTGACCAAATACCGCCATCGACCCGGCGATCGAATACAACGGCAACCACCCGTGATACGCAACCACACCACGATCCGAATAACTCAGATCCTTAAACTCATACTCCGCGTTCCCCGGCCAAGGACGGTACAAAACATTCTCATAGATCGGCTGGCCCAGAAATTGATCGGTCGGGATGCCGTGATCCAGGATCGTCTGGGCGTTGATGCTCGACTCCGCCTCGTCCTCCCACAACGGACTCGCCCCAGCACTCCAGACACGCAGCCCCGTACCCACCGCCAACAGCATCAGCAGCGCCGCCCATCGTGTTGCCTTGCTATGACCTGTCGACATACAGATTCCCGTTCCCGCCAGACACCCACAAAACCGCGTATGACACTGTTTTATTCGGCATTCTCCACGCCCCAACGCCAGTCTCAGCCATACCCTCACACACAACCACTGAGGCCTGCACGTTGCCTTTTGTTCGCCTCCATGCAAGAATACGCGACTCAATTGGCTCGATAATATTAGGCCTATCAACACCGCCTCACACGACAGGAGTTTGGAACCTTGAAGTCACAAGAAATACGACCCGGCATGGCACTGAACATCGACGGGCAGGTCTGGCTCGTCACCAATATCAGCCACGTCAAGCCAGGCAAAGGCCCGGCCTACACACAGGCCAAGCTCAAGAACCTCGCCACCGGCAACAACATCGAGAAACGCTTCCGCTCAGCAGAAGACGTCGAGCAGGTCAACCTGGACCGCCGCGAGGTCGAGTATCTCTACTCCGACGCCAGCGGCGCGATCTTCATGGACTGCGAGACCTTCGACCAGCTCACCATCCCCGTGGATATCCTCGGCGAGACGTTGCTTTATGTAAAAGCCAACACCGCCATCAACGTGCTGTTCTACAACGGCAACCCGATGACCATCGAGCTGCCAGCCTCGGTCGAGCTGGAAGTCACCGACACGCCCCCGGGCATCAAGAACGCGACCGCCACCAACCAGCTCAAGGAAGCCATCCTCGAGACCGGCCTAAAAACCCGCGTCCCGCCGTTTGTTGAAAACGGCCAGGTCGTCCGCATCTCCACCGAGACCGGCGAATACCAGTCCAAAGTCTGAACCCCCAATGGCCTTTTAAGTCCGGACAATCCGACCCATCCGCAAAAAAGGTGATCGTGTGGCTATATTTTACTTGTAGCGGCAGCGACGCTTTACTATAATAGTTGATTCTTACTGGCCGTATAGGTTTTCGTATTTTCGGACCACAGACCATGAACGGGTTGCCACCAACCAGTCCCACACATCTAAGGCCGGGCATTGGAGGCGTCGTTCCGACCACGGCACTCATTTTGAGCCTGGCAACCACCTGGAACCCGGCCACCGCCTCACCGGTCATGTTTTCTGACAACGGGCATTATTACGAGGTGGTTGTGACCGCGTTGTCCTGGCCGCAAGCCCGGACGGTCTCTCAAGCCTCGATGTTCAACGGCCGGAATGGGCACTTGGCCACGATCACATCCCAGGCCGAGAATAGTTTTGTTGCCAGCCTTCTGTCGACGCTCGGGATGCCGGCATGGATCGGTGGGTTTCAGCCACCGGGCAGCCCGGAACCCTCGGGTGATTGGCAATGGGTCACGGGAGAACCGTTCACTTACACCAACTGGGGACCGGGCGAACCGAATAACACCAACCACCTCAACCTGGAGGAAGACGCGCTGATGATCGGTTGGCCGGTCAACACACCTCAGGCGTGGAACGATGGGGTCGCCAGCGGGGGTGTCAAGGGGTATGTCGTCGAGTATGACATTGACTTATCCGGCGATCTCAACAGTGACGGTTTCGTTGGGATCATCGACTTGAACCTGATACTGGGTAACTGGAACCAGACCATACCCCCGGGTGACCCGCTGGCCGACCCAAGCGGGGACGGGTTTGTTGGGATCGTCGATCTTAATGTTGTGCTGGGCAACTGGAACGCTGGGACGCCGCCCCCCCCGGGGGCTGCCGTGCCGGAGCCGGGCATGTTAGTGTTGCTGCTGATCGGTGGATTGGCCGTGTTACGGGTCCGCCCAGACTGCCCAGGTCGGACAATCGCTAACTGATCCACGCGCGCCGACCCTGCCATGACTTGAAATCACAACGGGGCGATTACAATAGAGGCGGAGGGAAGCCCCCATGCGGTTTACCAACACCCCGGTGCTGTCACTGCTGATGCTCATGCTGACTTCGCCGATGTTGCGCGCCGACGAAGCGCCTCACGCGCGGGCTTATCTGGACTTGCTTGGCGCAAGACTCACGCTGATCGACACACAGATGCCGACGATATCGCGGGCGGCTGAACAGGCTGCAAAGGCGATCCATGCGGGCCGGGGCTTGGGGGTTCGTGGCGATGCGGGGCTGGCAAATGAGTTGAGTAACCGTGCGGGTGCGTTGCTTGGGTATGACGGCCGACCGGGTAAAGCCGGGGGTGTGATCGTTTATGTGTTTGGGCTGGCGACAGCAGAGCAACACGATGTTCGGGTATTGTTGGTCAAGCAAATCAACGAAGCGGACCAACTCAAAGCTGGCGGGTCGGTGGTGATCGGGATCGGATCGGTGGAGCAGCTAAGCCGCTACGGGTTGCAAGACGTGATGGAAGAAGCCTGTGCGGCCTTCCTGGATAACGGGGTAGCGCTAAACCGCAAGCGTGTGCTGGATGGTGAAGAAGTTACAGACCGCGACCTTGCTGATGACGTTTCGCAGGTCGTGCCGATGGCAACGGTGCTGAACGCGGCGGTGGCGTGGGCGTTTGAGTGTGAATTATTCTCGGCACTCACGAGGCTCGACAAGGTGCCGATCGTCCGGCGGAGTTTCGAGATCGATACACGCCAACGGCGCTGGCAACGCTACGGATCACAACGCTTCCACCACGACCGTTGGCTTGACCCGATCTCCCCCGGACTATTGGGGCGTGCTTACCTCGATGGTTTGCGTGACGTGCTGCGCGACATCGGGACGGCGTCGTGGCGCAGCATCGCAAAGACAGCACACCGCGCGGATAACACGCTCGCGTCCGGCGGGATCGTCTGGCTGCGGGCTGGGGGGCGTTACCTGCCTTACCACGTCGGCGGCCAGCTTGCGGCTGACCCGGGCATGTTTACGGTGTTAAACCACGACGGGTCCGACCCCAAGCTCGCGGTGCCGGGCAAGCATGACTTTGTGATCGCGGTCGGTGAGAGTGAGACGGCGGGATCATATGAATGGGGCGAGCCGGGGATGCTGCGCGGGGCTGGCCGCGGTGTGGCGTGGATCATCAATGGATACAACACGCAGCGAAGAGACCTGCATCGGCGAGAAATACTGATCGACCTGTGGGCACCTTTCGGCGATTGCGTGGTGCGCGTCGAAGATTACGACACACCCTTAGGCCCGGTGAACAGCGTGGTCGGCGAAGCGGTGATGTGGATGATCACGGCGGAAGTGCTGGGCAGGAAACATGCGTGGGAATGAAGAGGGTGTGTAACTTGGTTTTGTCGAATGGATCGGATGAAGACGGGATCGGGCTTAAACACAGAGACACAGAGGCACAGAGAAGAGGGATCGAGTGGTTCGTAGTTTGCGCAGATTTCACAGATGAAAACAGGTGCAAGGATATCCTCGTTCTAATCTGTGTCATCTGCGCAATCTGCGGACACCTCCTCTTGTCTTCTCTGTGCCTCTGTGTCTCTGTGGTAAAATCACTTCTCCCCGCCTTATCCGCTTGCATCCGATCCATCCGAGATAAATTCTTAATCTTCAACGATCGTTTATGATGCCTGAATGAACACCCCCCGGACATTCCCCCGGACATTCCCCCGGTTATACGACGACCTTGCGCACCTCTGGCCGATACTCAGTCCGCCGGAGCATTACATTGCTGAGGCGGCGGTGCTGCGCGGGTTGATTGAAAAACACTTTGCGGGTTCACCCGACCAACGGCAGAGCGTGCTTGAACTGGGCGCGGGCGGTGGGCATACGCTGGTGTATCTCGCGGATGATTATGATTGCACCGCAGTGGACCTGTCTGAGCCGATGCTTGCGAACTGCCGACGGCTTGTGCCCGAGGCGCAGACGGTGGCCGGGGACATGCGATCGGTTCGGCTAAACAAAACGTTCGACGCGGTATTTATCCACGACGCGGTGGATTACATGCTCAGCGAATCTGACGTGAAGCAAGCATTGGAGACGGCGGCGGCGCACCTGAATACGGGCGGGCTTTGTGTGATCGCACCGACCTACACACGCGAAACTTTTATCGACGGCGAGGTCGCCGACGATGGCACGACCACGGACAGCCAGGAACTGACCTACTTCAGCTACGTCCACGACCCCGACCCGGCGGATGACACGTTCGAGATGATCCTGCTGTACTTGATCCGTGAAAACCAGACGCGCGCGGTCGAGGTGATCGAAGATCGTCACACCTGCGGGCTGTTCTCAAACGCGCAGTGGCTTAAGTGGATGGGGGATGCGGGGTTCGATGCGCGGCATGAGGAAGTGGATGCGGGTGTGGATGAGCCTTGGTCGTTGTTTGTGGGGAGTAATACGCCTTCATCTTAATCCCAGCGCGCATGTACGGCGCATGTTAGGCATTGCGCTATGGGTGGGTTGGTGCGATGATGTGGCCTTCACGACACGGAGGTCCACGCCATGCATATCCAAACACACGAACCGATCGAAC
>JAJRRS010000094.1 GCA_024279275.1 Planctomycetota bacterium
CTGAGCGAGTGGCGCTTAATCTAATGACTCACCTCTCGGGCGTGGCCACGCTGACTTCACAGTATGTCGATCAGGTATCGGGGACTCAGGCCAAGGTCTACGACACGCGCAAGACGCTGCCGGGACTGCGTGGCCTACAAAAATATGCCGTGGCCTGTGGCGGCGGCAGGACACACCGGATGGGGCTTTATGACGCGGTGCTGCTCAAGGACAATCACCTGGCACAGGTCGGCGCTTCGGGCTTAGGCGAAGCGGTTGCCAACGCGGTGAAACGCAGCCGGGATTCTCACCCGCAGATCAAATTTGTGATGGTCGAGGTCGATACTCTGGAGCAGCTTGAAGCGGTGCTGCCCACAAGGATCGACATCGTGCTGTTGGATAACATGTCTGTGGATCAGCTGCGTCGGGCGGTGTCGATGCGCGACGCTGTTGCACAACCGGTCGAATTAGAAGCCAGCGGCGGTGTGACGCTTGAGACGGTGGGCGCCATCTCTCAGACCGGCGTGGACCGCATATCGGTCGGCGCGTTAACCCACTCGGCGCCGGCGTTGGATATCGGGCTGGATTGTTTATTTTGAGCACCGACCTTACACCTACAGAACTGAATATCCTGGGGAATCTTCTAGGGCGTCGCCCCGTGGACATGGGCTTCTTCGCCTGGGAATACGCAGCCGAGTTTGGGCAGATAGCCACATCACTACATAACCTGACCAAGTACGGTTGTGAGATCGAGAGAGACGCGAACTCCGCTGAACTGATCCGTAGCGGGCTGGGAGTCTGGGCGGACTACTTGCAGTCAACTCTGATTACAAAACAGCCATATACCATTGAGGTCTACAACAGCACTAACAGTACCCAGGATCTGGTAAAAAGCCGGGCGAATGAACACCTGCTGATTTTTGCCGATGAACAGACCGCTGGACGGGGTCGGCTGGGTCGGTCTTGGATTGCCCCCCCGGGTACCGGCCTATTGTTTAGTATGACACATAGCTTATCACCTGATCGGCCCGATTCGATAGATCGGATATCGTTTCTCGCTGCTGTTGCTGTCGCTCAAGCAATTGAACGGATTACTGAACACGACCTGATACAGATTCGTTGGCCTAACGACATCTATGTCGATCATCGTAAACTTGCTGGCATCCTTGTTGAAACCGTTCAGCCCAAGGGCAGCTCTGCTACGGTGGCAATTATTGGCATCGGGATCAATGTGGACCTAACGAAGACCCAGCTATCAGAGATGTCGCAGGAACTTCGTTCTCTTGTCACCAGCTTTGAGATAGAAGGGTGGCGTGCGGATCGACTTTATATTGCAGAACAGGTAATCTCACAGATTGAGCACCATCTTAGGGTGCCGAATATCCCATTACTCGTCGATGAGTGGCGCGTCCGCAACCTGCACCGAGAACAAACCCTCAAGCTCAAATCCAACGGCCAGACCATCACCGGCACGGTCATCGACCTGGACCCGGACCACGGCCTGATCGTACGCAGAGACACCGGCGAAATCGTCCACCTCCCCGCCGCGACGACCTCCGTGTTGTAATGCTGTGTATGGGTCATGTTACCGCAATCTTCGCCATAGTCCGCCGACAACGTCTGCGCGGCGTGAATCAGTGACCGCGCCCGCGTTGGGGGCGGGGTATATTTATGGTGTGGATAATTACCCAGACGACTCGATGCTACTTCGCCAGATCGACGAGGATGTCCAATCCCTTGTCGAGGCGTGCATCGTCACAGGCGTAGCTGAGTCGGAAGTGTGTGTCGCGTTCGCTGAAGACTTCGCCGGGGATGACCAGCAGGCTCTTCTCGATTGCACGTTTGACGAAGTCTGTGCCGGTGAGGTTCAGGTGTTCGGGGACTTTAGGGAAGGCGTAGAACGCGCCGCCGGGGGGCGTCAATTCGTAGTGACTGCTGAGTCGTTCGACGACATGGTCGCGCTTTTTGCGATAGGCCTCGACCCGTGATGATACATCCACGCCGAACGCGATAACCCCGGCCGCCTGTGTGACCGACGGTGCGCAGACGAACGTGTACTGCTGGATCTTGGCCATGGCCGCGATCACCGCCGGCGGACCTGCGGCGTAACCCAGCCGCCAGCCGGTCATGGCGTAGCTCTTGGAGTAGCCATTGATCAGCAGGACGTTTTCGTTGTGGTCCAACGGGGAGGCGACGACCTGTTCGCCTGGGTTTGTCGGGGCGTCGGTCTTCTCGTAGCAGAACTCGTCGTAGATCTCATCACTGACCAGCAGAATCCCGTGGCGGTCGGCTAACTCAGCGACCTCTTTACAAACCTGACCGGTCGCGACCACGCCGGTCGGATTCGACGGGGAGTTAAATAGCAGGATCTTGGTCCGCTCATTGATCAACGGCTCGATGCGTTCGGGGCGGAGTTGGAAGTCCGGGTAGGTATCGACGAACACCGGCGTGCCCCCGGCCAGCCTGACCAGGTGTTTGTACATCACAAAATACGGGTCGGGGATCAGCACCTCGTCGCCGGGCTGGATACACGAAAGCATCAATAAAGTCAGTGCGCCGGACACGCCTGAGGTCACCAGCAGGCCGTAGTCGTCGCCGAGTCTGGGGAACCGGTGGGCCAGCCGGGCCTTGATCTGTTCGGCCAGCGGTGCGATGCCCTGGGTCTGGGTGTACTTGTTCAGGCCGTTGTGTATCGCATCGATGGCGGCCTGTTTGATTTCATCGGGGACGTCGAAGTCGGGCTGGCCGATCGACAGGTCGATGGGGTTTTTAAGTGAGGCCGCGAGGTCAAAAACCTTGCGGATACCCGAGGCGTCGATCGCGTGGGTCCGATCGGCGATGAAGCGGTTGGGATCAAACATGATTCGAGGTGTCCATCAGAATAGATACAGCCGGGCGCTGTATTGACCTGGCGAAAGATTGGGGGCGTTCGCTTCTGATTTGCAGGACAGCCACGCATCCACAACCCCTAGCACTTGCGTGCGCGGTGTGGAGGCTTAGCTTAGCGATGCTTACTTCTTGTCGTCTTCGGCTTCTTCGTCGCCGGTCTTCTTCTTCTTGGTCTTGCCGCCGGCGACGACCTTGCGGTTGCCGACCTTGGGCAGGCCGATGGGGCTGTCGCCCTTCTCGTCGAACTTCCCGGCTTCGATGAGTTTGGCGACACGCTCATCGCGGGTCAGGACGTTGCGGTGGCGGGAAAGTCCGCCGGCGGTTTTCAGGCTACGGTCGATGCTCATGTCGTGTCTCTTAAATCTAAGGTCAGTATTTGTCTGTGTGTATGGTCAATGGTTTGGCTGATACTTGGCGTAAAACATAGAACTGAGGTCGTCGCCCTTGCCCTTGTTAAACGCCTTCCAGTCCCGGCCCAAGGCCCGCATGGGTGCCAGGATCCGCTCCCTAAAGTCCTTGTCCCCATACTGCTGCGGGGTGATGCCCTTGAGGACGATGACTCTGTGGAGCCCCTTATTATTACCTAGACCGATCATGACATCAACCTGACGCCCCGCCATGAACCGCTGAAGACGCTGAGCCTCCTCAAGAGGACAGGTGGCTAAGACAAGATAATTCAGCCCTACGGCCCGTGGATCAGCATTGGGGGCACCGGTGCGTTGGAAAGATATCTGCCCGGAAGCCCCCGAATCCGTGTTTGTTGGCCCCTCTGAGCCTCTCAGCCGAGTCGGCGGGACGCGGTCGGCCCCGTCGAGGTTAGGTTCATAAATCTCGGTCATCCGCTTCTCAGCCGCCGAATCACCCCGGCTGTAGCCGACCCAGTACGACAGGATCAGCAGCCCAAGCAGCCCCGCCAGCAGGCACAACGCCATCCCCCGGGGCACGCGCAGCAGCAGAGGCTCACTCGCCCCGTTCCGCCAGGCGTCCATCATCGATCGACTAAATCCCCCGAAACCCGAGCGTGCCCCACCACCCGGCCGAGGCCCGCGCCCGGGAGCCTGAGGCTGTGCCGGCTGCTTGCCCATGATCTCATAAGGCGGCGTGTTGTCGCGTCTGCGTGGTGTCATGATTCACTATCAGGATAACCGGGAATGAACTGAGAAGACAGAATGATAGTTAGCCGCAAATGAACGTGAATCAACGCAAATGAATACAAAGAGCAGAGGGGACGAAGAGTTTGACAGGATGACTGGATTGACGGGATGGGATCGCCACGCCTGGAATATCTGATCTGATCCTGACCATCCTGTCATCCTGTCCACATTCTTCGCCTTGTTCCGCACGCTTCCTATTTGCGTTGAGTCGCGTTCATTTGCGGCTATTTTCCCCTCTCTAAACCCGGCCTCGCTACTCCCCCACCCCGATCGCGCTGGCCGTCGCATACGCCCCGGTGTGGCTGATGCTCAGGTGCCAGCCGGTGATCCCCAACTCTCCCGCCACCTCCGCACATCGCCCGTGCAACACCACCGTTGGCTTCCCGGATGCCTCCCTCACCACCTCCGCATCCGTCCACGCAATCCCGTTAGACCAGCCCGTCCCCAGCACTTTGAGGACCGCTTCTTTCGCCGCGAACCGCCCCGCCAGATGCTCCGCTTGCCGCGCAGGGTTGGCTGTGCAATAAGCCTGCTCACCCTCGGTAAAGCACCGCCGAAGGAACCGTTCTTCGTGGTCCTTGAGCATCTTCGCCACCCGAGATGTTTCTACAATGTCGATGCCGTGGCCGAGGATCTGCATGGGGTTAGGGTAGTGAGTCTGGGGGACGGGGTCTAGGGCTGGGAGTTGATGCTTTATTCCTGCCTTTTAAGGGTAAATTGGGTATCACCACGCCTGCGATAGATTACATACCAACCTGATTGCCGCACCCGGACCCGCCGCCTATCATCCGGTGTATGGCTAAATTAAAGGTCTGTGTGGTCTGTGGCGAAGATTGCTCGGGGCGTCCTCGAACCAAAGACCTACGGGGACACTACTACTGTCTGGCCTGTTACCAACAGGCCAGGCACAAGCCGAAGCGGGCTGGGGACACCTTGGCCCCCGTCTCCGAAGCAGACAGCAACCCGCTGCTTGGCGACCCGCCTGAAAGTATTGCGAGTTCTATGCCAGCACCGCCGCCAAGCCGCGCACAAGTCGAACCTCATCGTTCTAAGCGGCCGAGCAGCTTGTCTGGTCTGTTGGGGGCGCATTTGAGAATTGGCTTGCCCTTGTTCGCCATCAGTTTTATCGTAGTTATCGCCTTGAGCGATTGGGTCACAGCCCTGTTTATTCTGTTTGTCGCATGGATCACGTTCAATGGGTACTGGATCGGTGCCACGAAGATAGCGGCCCTGTTTGGCGGGCTGCTGGCGGGGGCGTTGCTTGGTGCGCCTGTCGGAAAAGCGATGGAAGACCTGTGTTCAACGGTATTCAACACGACCGGGACCACCAACCGGATAGTCAGTGTTGCTCTGTGCGCTCTGATAATTGTCATTGTAGTAACGGCGATCTTGAAAGTCTTGATCGGCCGATGGGTGACTTCTAAGCATTCCTTGAACAGATACGACCGACTGATCGGCTCCGGGTTGGGTTTATTAGAAGGTGTACTGCTCGGTTTCCTGCTGCTTTGGACGCTGCTGAGTCTTGAGCCAATCGCGGTGACGAGTCTGGCCCAGACCGAAACGGTAAGCGGTACAGGCGAACCGAACCCCATTTCGCGGCAGATCGTAAACTTTGCACACACCGCTCGTGAGAGCACCGTCGGCTGGCTCGCTGACACATTCAATCCACTGGACGATATCCGCCAACTCACCCTGCTGGCCAACGGCCTGATCGTGCTCAACGACCCCGATGCACGCAAAGCGTTCATCAGCCACCCCGCGATCGAGAATATTCAGCAGTACGAATCGGTCCAAGAGGCGTTGAGGAGGCTGGGCGATGACGCCGAGATTAGCCAGGTTCTTGAATCCGGAACCACCGCTGAGATCATAAGCACCGTCCTTGCTAGCCCAACCCTGCTAGACATCTTTGACCAGACGAACATACTGGCAGACCTGTCGCCCTTAACAGACGAAATCGAACGGGCCATCAATGAAGCGATGGAGGACAGAACCAAGTAATTTTCTCGGTGATATGATATGACCATGCCTGATACTGCCCTCAAACCCATAGCCAAAAAAGTCCACGCAGGCCAACGCCTCAGCGCCGAAGATGGGCTGACGCTGCTACGCTCGCGGGACATCTGGACCATCGGTGAGCTGGCCAACCACGTCCGCCAAAAACTTCACGGCAAGACGACCTACTACAACGTCAACCGTCACATCAACTACTCCAACATCTGCGCCCTGTCTTGCAAGTTCTGCGAGTTCTACCGCAAGAAGGGGCAGGATGGAGCTTACGAAGACTCGGTCGAGCAGATCGTGGAGCATGCTCAAAAGGCGGCTTTAGGCGGGGCGACGGAGTTGCATATCGTGGGCGGGCTGCATCCGTTTCTGCCGTTCTCGTATTACACCGACATGCTTCGCGCGATCCGGGAGGCTGTGCCGGCGATTCATATCAAGGCGTTCACCGCGGTCGAGATCGTTCACCTGGCGAGGATCAGCAAGCGCCCCCGGAAGTTGGATGAAGTGTTGTCGGAGCTTAAAGATGCGGGGCTTGGGTCGCTACCCGGCGGCGGCGCGGAAGTATTTGACGACCGGGTTCACGACGAAGCCTTCAAGGGCAAAATCCGCAGCGACAAGTGGCTGGACGTCCACCGCGAAGCCCACAAGCTCGACCTGATGACCAACGCCACCATGCTCTACGGCCACATCGAATCCCTCGAAGACCGCATCCACCACTTCTGCATGCTCCGCGACGCACAGGACGAGGCTATCGAGAATAATTACGGGGGACGATTCCAAACGATCATCCCCCTGCCGTTCTTCCCGGATGGATCGGAGTTGGAACACCTCCCGGGTCCAAGCGGGTTGGACAATTTGAGGATGCTAGCGGTCAGCCGACTGATGCTGGACAACTTCGCACACGTCAAATCGTTCTGGATCATGCAGACCCTGCCGATGACGCAGGTGTCGCTGGATTTTGGTGTGGACGACGTCGATGGCACGGTCGTCTGGTACGACATCACCAAGCTCAACGGCACATCCGACCCAGCCGGGGACGGTGCCGGGGGCGAGACCGGGGGCGAGACCGGGGGCGGGGGCACGCACCAGGAAGTCGGCGTCAACGAACTACGCAAAACCATCATCGAAGCCGGTTACGATCCGGTAGAGCGAGACACGATCTACCGCCGAGTCGAACGCAACGGCGCAGATTGGCGGGTGGTGGATGGTAACGTGATGGCTGAGGTCTGATTGCTGAGCGATGAGTTAAGTGCGTTGATTGGTTTTGAAGAGATTTTGCCTCAAAAAGGCATAAAAAACACATAACAGAGCCAATCAATTGCGGGGACAGATTCAGACCAGAATGTGCGGGTGCTATGATTGATCTTCTTTGTGTATTTTGTGCTTTTTTGTGGCTAATCTTCTCGCCTGATGTGTGTTCAATGTTGTCAGTACCTCTATACACGGGTTGACTATGGCAATGAGTGAAGAACGTATCGCAATCGTGACCGGAGCAGGCAGCGGGATCGGGCGTGCGGTGGCGGTGCAACTGGGTGCTGCGGATTACTGTGTCGTGCTGGTGTCGCGTAGCCGGGATAAACTGCAAGAGACGGCCGAGCTTGTGGATGGCGAATCGTTCGTCTACCCGGCGGACCTGTCGGACCCTAAGGCGATCACGATGCTTGTCGAAGACGTGTTGGCCAGCTTCGGGCGGGTCGATGCGTTGGTAAACGTCGCGGGCTGGGCGGAACTGCTTTCGATCGATCAGATCACCCCTGAGCATTGGCGGCATACGATAGATATCAATCTCAGCGCGGCGGTATTGTTGACCGCGGCGGTCTGGCCGACGTTCAAGACGCAGAAGTCCGGCGTGGTGGTGAACGTCTCATCCATGGCAAGCATCGACCCGTTCCCGGGTTTTTCAACCTACGCTGCTGCGAAGATCGGGCTGAACATGTTTACCCAATGCACCGCACAAGAGGGCGAAGCCATCGGCGTGCGTACGGTGAGTGTCGCGCCGGGAGCGGTGGAGACGCCGATGCTGCGGTCGATGTTTGATGAGGACGTGATCGGAAAAGATAAAACACTAAGCCCCGATGAAGTCGCGGCGGTGATCTGTGTATGTGTCACGGGGGAGCGGGTGTTTGAGAATGGGGAGACGATCGTGCTGGCGAGTCCGTGAAAAAGGCAGGATATAACCACTGAGACACAGAGGCACAGAGAAGATGTAGAAAGAAATCCACAGATGGACAGGATGATCAGGATTTCAGGCATCGAGATTGCTTGAATCCAATCCTGCCCATCTTACTCATCTGTGGATAGCTCTTTTTGTTTTCTCTGTGCCTCTGTGTCTCTGTGTTATATCCGTCGATCAGTGGATCGGAGTGATCGGCACGCCCAGCAGTGTCTGCCCGAAGGCGCGGATATCGTCGTCGGGGCCGGCGAGGATGTGGGTGACGCTGGAGCCGTGGCGGGAGGCGGGGCCGTGGCCGACGATGACAGCGGGGTCGTGGTATTCCATTTCACCGAAGCCGGATGGGCCGCCGTCGCTGTTGTTGTAAGCCTGGAGCGAGTCGCCGCCTGTACGTTGTTTGTCGTCGGCGTCGATCGGGATATCCGGGTACGGCTCGCCGGGCTGAGGGGCGAAGATGCGCAGGATCAGTGTGGATTGTCCCGCATCGAGTTGCCGGTAGTACGCCATCCGACCGGTGGTGTACTCGGCTCGCAAGCCCATTTTTATTTTGCGTTCGCTGTCGATGAGGAAACGCACAGCCCGGTCGTCGCGCTGAACGTGGCGGTCGCCGAAGGGTTCGTAGTAGCTGGTCGGCTCGTTGGCTGATTTTGGGTCAGTGGTGGTCGGGCAGATCAGCGTACCGACCGGCGGGACCTGCAGGATGTCCCAGGCACAGGCAATCGCGCCGTCGTCACCGCCACGCAATAGCAGGATGTTGGTGATGGCGAAGCTGGCGTACTTGAGGCTCGCGGGCAAACCGGTCGGGGGATCGACGGCCCGGACCTGGCGTGATACCGCCAGCTCGATCTTCTTGCCATCGCGCACGTCGGTGAGGTTCAGGCGCGTGGAAAGTTGGACATGGACGGGTGAGGCGCTGTCGGTGCTGTATTCGCCGGGGTCGATCTGCGGGGGTGTGGCGGCGTGCTTGCCGGCGTCCTCGCGAGCCAATTCCAGGCTGGGCCAGTACCACCCGACCTCGGGTGCGATCCACAGCCGGTCGCCACCGAAGGGATTGGCCGCGTGTTTGGGGTCCAGCATGGTTGGGTGATGGAAGAAGAGATTGTCCTGCACGTTGGGGAGTGTGCAGGCCATGATCCGTGCGCCGCGTTCTGTTACCAGCAGCATGCCATCGCCTGCGACGATGCGATGGGCCGGGTGGTTTTGGGCCTGGGCTGCGAGGTCAAGCTGATCGAACCAGTTGGGCATGAGAGAATCCGTGGGGGATCGGGGTAGAGGGGTTGGGGATCGGAGTAGGGTATGGAAAAACGGCGGCGCGACAAGTCGCGGCGATTCGTGGGGGATTTTGTGGTGTGATTGCGGGGAGCGTTTGGTGTGTTGATCGGGGGATCAATCGATGGTGAAGACATCGCCTGAGTTCAGGAGCTTCTCAATTGTTCCTTCGCCGCGCTGCTCGACAGCATCCTTGATCTGCTGGGTGAGCAGGTCTTCGTAGCAGTCGTCCTTGACGTCGTAGTAAACGCCCATCGGCTCGGGGAACTCGGGGTGCTGCATCCGGCTGAGCGTAAAGGCGAGTTTTTCATCACCCTCATCGTGGAAGATCAGGTCGTCTTCCTGGCAGTCTTTGCCGATCTCGACGGCTTCGAGTTTGTAGTCGCCGGTTAGGCGGATGCCTTTGTTGCGTTCCTTGCCATAGATCAGGGGCTTGCCGTGCTCGAGGCGGATGATGCAGTCTTCCTTGGTATCTTTGGCGGTGGCGTGCTTGAAGGCGAAGTGGTTGAAGACGTTGCAGTCCTGGTAGATTTCAACAAAGGAAGACCCACGGTGTGCGGCGGCACGTTCGAGGACTTCGCCGAGGTTTTTATCGACATCGACACAACGCGCCACAAAGCTGGCCTCGGCGGCAAGTGCGATCGACAATGGTGTCAGGGGCAGGTCGATCGAACCCATCGGCGTGGACGGGCTTTTCTTGCCGGTCTCGCTGGTGGGTGAGTATTGGCCCTTGGTCAGGCCGTAGATCCGGTTGTTGAATAGCAGGATGTTGACGTTGACGTTTCGACGGAGGATGTGCATCAAGTGGTTGCCACCGATGCTCAGCCCGTCGCCGTCGCCTGTGACGACCCAGACATCCAAGTCAGGGTTAGCGATCTTGATCCCCGTGGCGAACGCGGGTGCCCGCCCGTGGATCGAGTGCAGCCCGTAAGTGCCCATGTAATAGGGGAACCTACTGGAGCAGCCGATACCCGCAACGAAGACGGTGTTCTCACGCTTGGCCTTGATCTTGGCCAAGATCTTTTTGACCTGGTTGAGGATCGCGTAATCGCCGCAGCCCGGACACCAGCGGATGTCCTGGTCGGAGGCGAAGTCTTTGGCGGTCAGTACGGGAAGTGAGCTGGCGGTCATCGCCTAATTCTCCGGTTCAATAGAACAAACTTAAGCGGTATATCCGCCATCGGGGCTGTTAAAATCATAGTCCTGGTCTTCGAGTCGGACCAGGCCGTGGTGCGGGCGAAGGTATTCGCGGTCGCCGTACTTGCCCTGGAGCATCAGGTCGATGGCTTGATCGATCTCTTCGACAAGGAACGGTCGGCCTTGGACCTTGTTTAACCCGCGTGCATCGGCGAGGTATTTGCCCCGGATAATCATGCGGAGTTGCCCGAGGTTCAGTTCGGGAATCAGCAGCCGCTTGAAGCGTTTGAGTACGTCACCAAGATTCTTGTGCATCGGGTTGATGTGGCGGATGTGCAGGCCCGAGACACTCTTCCCAGCCCTGCGTGCGTTCGCCACGGCGGTGAAGATCGCCCCGTAGGTCCCGCCCCAACCAAGCACCAACAGTTCGCCTTCCGGATCGCCATACGGCTCGATCGGCTTGAAGTCGTCGGCGATGCGCTCGATCTTCTGCTTACGAACCTCCATCATGAGCTGATGGTTCTCAGGCTCGTAGTTGACGTTGCCGCTGAGGTGCTGTTTTTCGAGTCCGCCCAGGCGGTGTTCAAGCCCCGGCGTCCCGGGCCGTGCCCAAGGCCGAACCAGCTTGTCGTCGCGGCTGTAAGGCTGGAATGTTTCGGGATCCGTCGGGTGCTCGACCACGATCTTCTCGAAGCTGTTGTGATCGGGGATACGCCAGGGTTCTGAACCGTTGGCCAGATACCCATCGGTCATGAGGATGACCGGGACGCGGTGCTGCATAGCGATCTTTGAGGCCTCGATCGCGCTGTCGAAACAGTCGCCCGGTGATTGGGCGGCGATGATGACGACCGGACACTCGCCGTTTCGGCCGTACATCGCCTGGAGCAGGTCGGACTGCTCGGTCTTGGTCGGCAAACCGGTAGCGGGTCCGCCGCGTTGGACGTTAACGATGACCAGAGGCATCTCGATCATAACCGCGAACCCGATGCCTTCGGACTTCAACGCCAACCCTGGCCCGGACGTGCCGGTGACGCCGAGTTGCCCGGCATAAGAAGCACCAATCGCGGCACAAACAGCGGCGATTTCGTCCTCCGCCTGGAAAGTCTTGACCCCGTAGTTCCGCATCCCCGCTAACGCATGAAGCACGTTGCTGGCTGGGGTGATCGGGTAGCTGCAGTAGCAGACATCTTTGCCCGCGAGCTTGGCTGCGGTGACCAGACCCATCGCGACGGCTTCGTTGCCGGTGATCTTGCGATACTTGCCCGCCTTGATCGGCGCCTTGGCGACGTGGTAGCGGACGGGGAATAGTTCAGCGGTCTCGCCAAAGAAAAAGCCACTCTTCAACGACGCGATATTGGCGGCGGCAACCTTCGGAAGATTCTTCTTCTTGCCGAAGTAGCTGTCGATGTGCCCGACCGTGGTATCCAACGGACGGTCATATAGCCAGTAAACAATTCCCAACGCAAACATGTTCTTGCAGCGGTTCGCATCCTTGGAACCCAACCCCGAATCCTTAAGCGCCTCGGTGTTGAGCCGGGAGATCGGCACCTTGAAGAGTTGGAACTTGCGGTTGATTTCTTCATCGTCAAGCGGGTTGAACCCCTCGGGGTAGCCGGCCTTCTTGAGATTGACTTTTCCGAATTCTGATTCGTTGGCGATGACAATCCCGCCGACCTCGACATCTTCAATGTGGGCCTTGAAGGCAGCGGGGTTCATGGCGATCAGCGCGTGAACCTTATCGCCGGGCGTGAAGATGCTCTCGCTGGAGAAGTTGATCTGAAACCCCGACACGCCGGCGACCGTCCCGATCGGGGCACGGATCTCCGCGGGGTAATCCGGGAGTGTGGCGATATCGTTGCCCAGGACCGCTGAGGTCGAGGTGAACTGCGCACCCGCCAACTGCATCCCGTCACCGGAGTCCCCGGCGAACCGGATGACCGCTGACTTGATCTCACTGGTCGGTTTCGTGCTGCTGACTTTCTGCTGTGTCCCCGTGCCCATGAGCGACGGCTCCTGTCCCCGGGTAAAACGACTTATGCCACAATACGTCCATTGTATCTTAGACCCCACCAACCACCAATGGTCGGCTTTATATATTCCCAGCCCCACCTGATTATCGAGCCTGCTCCGGGGCTTCTCGCCATCAAAGCCTGTCGGCCACAACGTCCCGGCGCCTTTAGCCGACCTGCGTACCCCCCTTGGCGACCACGATCCCGGCGAACACCATAGCGATCCCCAGCCCGTTGTGTGTAATCAGGTTCAACGCCGCCCAGGCGTAGTCCTTATTCTGGACGAGGTCTGCGGTCTGGAAAGCGTAGGTCGAAAACGTGGTAAACGCCCCGAGGAACCCGCCCATCAGGGCAATCGCCATCGTACTCTCCAACTGCATCTTCATATCCGCCCGGGTCCAGATCAGCCCAAAGAGAAAACAGCCAATCAGATTCACCGCCAGGGTGCCCGGCTTCCAGACCCCGATGGACACCTGATTGATCACAGCAGTGAGCAGGTATCGGCTGACCGAACCCAACGCCCCGCCCAAGGCAATCCACATAATAAGTAGCAACGCCCGCACACAAGCTCCTTGGCAGAGATCAGCGTCTGGCTAACCGGACACCGGGCAAATGTTTGGCGATTGTACGCACGGATTCACCCGACCGCCACAGCCGGGCCGATACCCGTGATTGATGCTAGAATCCCGACCCCGCCGCCGCCGGCCCCCCAGATCCCTCCCGACCCCCCGGTTCAGGATGCCGACACACATGCCCAGACATGCCAAACGCAACAGTTCTACTCGCCCAACACATCGTTGGCTGCTAGCCGCAGTGGTGATTGCCTTTGGGGTTGGCACCTTGACTGGCTGCGAGGAAGAAGAGGTCCACTCCTACCAGGCACCCAAAGCCACGCCCTATGTCCCGCCTGAACCGATGGCCCCGACTGGTGGGCCAACAGACGGCCACAACCACGCCGGGCCGCCTGTCACTTGGGATTTACCCGATAGCTGGCAGCCGGCAACCGGTGTGTCATCTATGGCGATGGAGGCGTTCGAGGCTCCCGGGGAATCCGAGGGGGCCGAGCCGGCTAAAGTCACCGTCACCGTCTTAGCCGGTGAAGCCGGCGGCCTGATGGGCAACATCAACCGCTGGCGTGGCCAAGTCGGGCTTGAACCGATCCAGGTAATCGAAGAGCAACCTGTGACCGTGGTTCATATTGACCACGCCCGCGCCGCGATGATCGACCTCGCCTCACCGCAAGGTGCCACAGCCGGACTCCAACGGATGCTCGTCGTCCTGGTCCCCCGCCAGCAGGATGACCAGACCTGGTTCATTAAAATGACTGGGCCTAACGACACCGTAGCCCAGCAAAAGCAAAACTTCATCGGGTTTGTCGAGTCGATCCGTTTTGAGGGAACCGGGGGGGCCGGGGGAACCGGGGGGGCCGGGGGAGTCGAAAACACGCAGGAGGCTGGTAAAACGGAGGGCGCCGTGGGTACCGAGGAATCCGGGGAAACCGGAGAAAACGGGGAAACCGGGGGGGGCATCCAATGAATAAAGGGATGAAAAAAATCCTCGCCCCCTTCGCCTCGCTGCGATTGACCGTGGTGCTGTTCGCAGTGGCGATGGTGCTGATCCTCGTCGGAACGGTCGCACAAAAATACGAAGGCAACTGGGAGGTGGTCAATCGGTACTTCCATTCGCTGTGGCTGATGATGCCCATCGGTATCGCCGGGATAAAGATCCCCTTCGTCGGCGGATACACCCTGTGCATCCTGATGCTGGTGAATCTGATCGCCGCCCATGCGGTACGTTTCAAGCTCAACTGGAAGCGGGCCGGGATACTCCTGACCCACGCCGGGTTAATCCTGCTGTTGGCCGGCGAATTGGTCACGGGCCTGTTCGCGGTCGAGTGGCAGATGACGATCATGGAAGGGGAATCCGCCGACTACGCGGTCGATATCCGGCAGGTCGAGTTGGCTGTCGTGGACCCGTCGCCGCAGAAGCACGACAACGTGGTGATCGTGCCGCAGTCAGTACTCGCCAGCCACGAAGAGCAAGCCGAGGGAACCGGGGGCAAGTCCGGGGGCCGGGCTGGCCCGATCCAAAGCGAACTACTCCCATTCGATATCCGGGTGGTGAACTGGATGTCCAACGCCGAGATCTTTGGCCCGATGGGTGCCCCCCCGCAACTCTGGCAAAATAACCCCGCAACCCGGGGCATGGGCAAATCCGCCGTCGCAAGAGAAGTCTCCCGCGTCACCGGCGTCGAGGGTGGCAGAGTCGATGCACCCGCCGTTTACCTCAACCTGACCCACGAAGGCCAGGATATGGGCACTTGGCTCGTCCCCCTGCACGGCATCGGGATGGGCGATCCGCGCCAACCCGTCATAATCAACGGCAAAACCTACCTCCTGGAGCTGCGCTTCACTCGCGACTACAAGCCCTACACCGTACACCTGATCGACTTCAGGCACGACAAGTTTGTCGGCACGGAGAAACCCAAAAACTTCTCCAGCGAAGTCCGCATGGTCGATCCCTCCCGCAACGCCAACTTCGTGGCACTGATCTCCATGAACCACCCGCTCCGCCACGGCGGCGAGACGTTCTATCAACACCAGTTCCTGCGCGGTGACATCGGCACGGTCCTGCAGGTCGTACGCAACCCCGGCTGGCTCATGCCGTATATCGCATGCTCGCTGGTGTCGCTGGGCCTGATCGTCCACTTCGGCGTGATGCTCAAGAAATTTGTCAGCAGGACAAGAAGATGAACACAATCACAAAACTATTCCCCGCCATAGCGGTCCTGCTGAGCCTGATCGTGATCGCCATGCCCCTGCTACCCAAGCACGAACAAGGCGCCTACGACCTTGACACGCTCGCAAGCCTGCCGGTGTCTGCCGGTGGGCGGACCAAGCCCCTGGACACCGTCGCACGCAACAGCCTGATGATCGTCAGCGATCGACAGACCGTGACAATCGACGGCAAACGCCAGCCCGCGATCCGCTGGATGATCGACGTGATGGCCCGGCCCCAAGCGGCTAACACCTACGATGTCTTCCGCATCGATTACCCCGATGTCCGAAGCCTTGTCGGCGCTGTCGAAGGCAAACAGAAACGTTTTTCATTCGCCCACCTCCAACGGTTTGGCCAGGAGCTTAACGAGCAATTCCAGCGCGTCGATAAAATCCCGACGAAAGTCCGGACGCTCTACCAAAAACACCTGATGGAATTGAGCGGTCACGTCAGGACATACTTCATGCTGATGGAACGGGAAACCCCGTATGCCATACCCCCGCTAGCCGAGGGTGAGCAGTGGCGGCCATTGGTCGCGGAAATCCATACCCCACACGAAGGGCACGAAACACACGCCGAGCCAAGCCAGGCCGCCAAACGATTCGACAACATACTCACCGCCTATCAGGACCAGAACCCCGACCGGTTCAACCAAGCGGTGTCTGAGTATGCCACGATGCTGGATCAACAAATACCAGACATCACACGCAAGGCACGCTTCGAGGTCTTCTTCAACAAACTCCAGCCGTTCTACCAGGGGACGGTGCTGTATGTGTTGGCGTTCCTGCTGAGTTGTGCATCGCTGCTCACGGCAGGGTTCAAGGGATCGGTGATGTCCAGGACACTGGGCCGGGCAGCCGTCGGCGTGCTTGCGGTGACCTTCATCCTCAATACCTTCGGGCTTAGTGCCCGGGTCTACATGCAGGGCTACGCACCCGTGACCAACCTCTACTCCTCCGCAGTCTTCATCGGCTGGTTCTGCGTGGCGATGGGGCTGTTCCTGGAATGGCTCTTTAAGAACGGGTTGGGTGCAGCGCTTTCAGCGATGATCGGATGCGTCACACTGATCATCGCCCACAACCTCGCCGACGGCGACACCATGCAGATGATGCAGGCCGTCCTCGACTCCAACTTCTGGCTATCCACCCACGTCATCACCGTGACCATCGGGTACTCCGCCACCTTCCTCGCCGGGTTCATCGGCATCGCCTACATCCTCATGGGCGTCTACACCCGTGGCCTGACACCAGATCGCCACAAAACACTCGGCAAAATGATGTACGGCGTGATCGCGTTTGCACTCCTGTTCAGCTTCGTCGGAACCGTGCTCGGCGGCATCTGGGCGGACCAGAGCTGGGGACGCTTCTGGGGCTGGGATCCTAAGGAAAACGGCGCGGTCCTGATCGTCTTGATGAACGCCCTGATCCTCCACGCACGCTGGGGCGGGATGGTCAAGACCCGGGGCGTCGCGGTGCTTGCGGTATTCGGAAACATCATCACCGCCTGGAGCTGGTTCGGCACCAACATGCTGGGCGTCGGCCTGCACAGCTACGGCTTCATGGACTCCGCACTCATGTGGATGCTCGTCTTCGTCGTCATCCAATTAGCCATCATGACCGCCGGCCTGATCCCCATATCAAGGTGGCAAAGCACCCCCCAATGATCGCTTGCGGTTCAGCGCCCCGCCGCTTGCGGCTTAGCGCATTAATCCCGCTACACTCATCCACCCCCGACACCAACCCCCACCTCCTATTTTCTGCCTGTCCTCCCCTTCTTCACATCAGCAATCAGCACTCAGCAACCGAAGGTCCGCGAAGCGAAATCATCACTCCCATACACTCCCCCCATGCCCCCGCGCCTCACCAAAACCTTCTACCACCGCAACCCCATCCCCCTCGCACGCGCCCTGCTCGGCCAACGCCTGGTCCGCATACTCGATCACCCCAATAACACACGACTCGCTGGCACCATCGTCGAAGTCGAAGCCTATCTCGGCGTAAAAGACAAAGCCGCACACACCTTCGGCAACCGCCGCACCCCACGCAACGAATCCATGTGGCAGGACGGCGGACACGCCTACATCTACTTCACCTACGGCATGCACCACTGCATGAACGTCGTCGCCTCCGTGGCCGACCACCCTGTCGCCGTACTCATCCGCGCCTTGGAACCCACCGAAAACATCGACCTGATGTACCAACACCGCAAAGCCGCCCGCCGCGACACCGACCTCTGCTCAGGCCCCGCCAAACTCTGCCAGGCTCTAAATATCGACCGCACGCTGGACGGCCACGACCTGGTTAAAGGCCAATCACTTTTCATCGAACGCATCCGCAAAACACCACTCCCCACCTCCCGCATCACCACCGCCCCGCGTGTCGGTGTAAGCTACGCTCAGGAGTGGGCCGACAAGCCCCTGCGTTTTTACATCACCGACAA
Organism: Planctomycetota bacterium; assembly: GCA_024279275.1. GTDB lineage: Bacteria > Planctomycetota > Phycisphaerae > Phycisphaerales > Phycisphaeraceae > JAJRRS01. Next base: position 17,829 of record JAJRRS010000094.1, read on the forward strand.
CCCCCACGTCAGTAAACCTAAATGACCGATTGGACCCAACAGAAACTACCACACACCGACATCACCGTCGGCCCCTGCGCCTGGCGTCTGCCCATGCTCGCCAGCCCGGATCGTGACTATGTCAAAGCACACCCGTCCTTGATCGTGGTGGACCCATCCGACAGCGACGAGGTGTTGCTGCAAGCCGGCCCACACACCGCCGGCCTGCCTCTATTGCTGGGGATGGCGGAGCCGGCGTTCGCCCGCCAACTCGAAGGGGCGGTGATGCAACGCCTGGGAAAACTAGGCCGTGACAAGATCGATGCCCTGGTCCTGCACGTCGATGACCCTGCGGAAATCAAAAGTGGTGGCATGCTGCAAACGATGTTTTCCCTGCGTGAGCGCGGCATGGTCGGCTGCCTCGGCCTTGCCCACCCTGATCCAAACGTCGCGGAATGGCTGTCCATCAACGCCGCGGTCCGCCTGCTTGGGGTGAGTTATTCGTTAGAAAATCAGATGACCCGCCACCGTGCCCTGGCAAGTGCCAGTGAATACGGCATGTCGGCCTTTGCCCTGAGTTCCCCAAGTGACGACCAGGCGGTGCGGTTCGCGTTGGTGGAGGCCCGCCGTGTCCTGCCGGTGATGGATCGACTGATCCCCACCCGGCTTACGCCGATGCCCGAGGACGAATTGACCCAGACGTGGCGGCAATATGCTCAGAATCATCCCCCCCCACTGCCACTAAAACGAGGCCGACCGCCGATGCTCGATGCGTGAAGCCTGCCAAGCCATCGCACCCGCGAACATCCAAGACCCACTCACGATATGATTACAAGACGCCGATGAAAGTGGTCGGAACCTGACCCGGCGTGTAGACTTAATTAATCAGTTCTGACCAGCCCCCAGACGACCCGGTACCCACCTCATGACCGACCTGACACCGCCTCAAGAACCCAACGAATCATCCACCCCCGGTACCACCGATGAGGCGGGCCACCCCGGTATCCCCGGCACACCCGATCCCCGCGGCACCACCGATCCTCCCCCCTCGCAGGCCGACCAGGCCTTGGAGCAAGAGATCGCCGATGCGCTGGGCGGTAAGAGCGTTGAGGAACTGATGGCCGAGGACGCACAGACCGACGCCACGCAACCCCAGACTACACCCACCGACGAGGCGGGCCACCCCGACCAGCGCCACGAAATAAGACGAGGCCGTATCGCCGCGATCCGTGGTGAGGACGTCTTCGTCGAGTTGACCGGCGACACCGGCAAGATGCAGGGTGTCGTCCCCTTCACACAGTTCGACCGACCCCCAAGGCTTGGCTCGATCATGGACTTCGTCGTCGATCACATCGATGACAAACAAGGCCTGATCTTCCTCTCACGCGAAGGTGCCATCAACCGCTCAACATGGGATCAACTCCAGCGCGGCGCGGTCATCGAAGCACGCGTCATCGCCAAGAACAAGGGCGGACTCGAGCTTGAAATGCCCGGCGGGATATCCGCCTTCATGCCCGCCAGCCAGGTCGACCTCCACCACGTCGATGACCTCGAAGTCTTCGTCGGCCAAAAACTCGAAGCCATCGTCCAGGAGATCGACCGCAAGAGTAAGAAGGTCGTACTCAGCCGACGACAACTCCTGCACGACCGCCAGGCCAAGGACAAAATAAAACTCTTGGCCGAACTGGAAGTCGGGCAGGTCCGCGAGGGCAAGGTTTCCAACATCGTAGACTTCGGCGCATTCGTCGACCTCGGCGGAATCGACGGCCTCATCCACGTCTCGGACATGAGCTACACCCACGTCGACAAGCCCAAAGACATACTCAAGCCAGGCCAACCCGTGACCGTCAAAGTCCTCAAGGTAGACCTCGAAAATGAACGCATCAGTCTGGGCCTCAAGCAGATCCAGCCTGACCCCTGGGAAAACTTCCAGGACAAAATCAAGGTCGGCGATCAGATCTCCGCACGCGTCGTCCGCAACGCCAGCTTCGGCTCGTTCATCGAGATCGAACCCGGCATCGAAGGCCTGCTACCCGTCAGTGAGATAAGCTGGAAACGCATCCACAACCCCGAAGAAGTCGTCAAGCAAGGCGACGTCCTAAGGCTGGCGGTCATCGCTGTCGATATGGGCAAGCGTCGTATCACTCTCAGCCTCAAGCAAGCCCAGGGCGACCCTTGGATCGGGGCCGAACGCACCTTCGCCAAGGACAGCCTCGTCGAGGGCAAGGTCATCGGCACCACCGACTTCGGCGCGTTCATCGAGCTGGCCACCGGCGTCGCAGGCCTCGTCCACATCTCCGAATTGGCCAACAAGCACGTCGCCGTCGTCACAGACGTCTTGAACATCGGGGAAACCAAACAGTTCCGCGTCTTGGATATCAGCGAGGAAGACCGCAAGGTCCGCCTGTCGATCAAGGCCGTCGATAAGCCCGCCGGTGCATCGCACGACCCGTCCAGCCAGCACGGCGGCACGCCACACAAAGCCGTCCCCAAGATACCCCGCAAAGACCTCAAGGGCGGCATGGAAGCCAAGAGCCTGGGCCAAGGCCTCGGCAGCCTAAGCCTGGACGACTTCAAGTAAACCTACCCGCCTCTGCCTAATGGCTAAAGAGCTATTTGAAATACTCCCAACAAAGCCCACTGATGCACCGCCACGGTGCTTCGGTGGGGTATCCGGTGGCTTATTCAATGGGCGATAAAGACTCCCCCTACGACATCCTCATCATCGGCGCAGGTGCCGCTGGCCTCATGGCAACAACCTTCGCCGGTCGAAACGCAGGCACATCAAGCCGGGTCGCCGCACTCGATGGCGCAAAAATCATCGGCGCAAAAATACTCGTCTCAGGCGGCGGCCGATGCAACGTCACCCACGACATCGTCACCCCAGCAGACTTCGCCGGCTCAAAACCCAACCAGATCGCCAAGGTTCTCAAAACCTTCACCGCCAACGACACAGTCGAGTTCTTCGCAGACCTCGGCGTGAAACTCAAACGCGAAGACACCGGCAAACTCTTCCCCACCACCAACAAAGCACAGACCGTCCTGAACGCCCTGCTCAAATCGGTGAACCTGGGCGGCGCAACAATCCAGAACGAACACCGTGTCACCAAAATATCACGCACCGATCACGGCTTCACTGTCCGCACACCCCAAGGCGACCTGCACACCCGCAAACTCATCCTCGCCACCGGCGGCAAAAGCCTCCCCAAAACCGGCAGCGACGGGCTGGCCTACGGCTTCGCCATCTCACTGGGCCACACTCTCACACAAACCACCCCCGCACTGGTCCCCCTGGTCTTATCCGACGGCCACTGGCTGACACGACTCTCCGGCCTCACCGCCGACGTCGAACTCGCCGTCGCCTCATCAACAGGAAAGATCACACACCGACAAACCGGATCGATGTTACTGACGCACTTCGGCCTAAGCGGTCCCGCCGCGATGGATATCAGCCGACACTGGATCGCCGCCCACAACACAGACCCCGGAACCCAACTGCTCATCAATTTCCTCCCCGGCCAAACATCCGAACAACTCGAAACCCAACTCGTCGCACTGACCGAATCACACGGCAGCGCCGGAATCACCAGCATCCTCTACGACTATGTGCAAAGACGCCTCGCTCACACCCTCGCCGCAGACGGCGCAGACGTTGACCCCACCACTCCCATGGCCCAACTCAGCAAACCCCAACGCCGGGCCGTGGTCAAAGCACTCACCGCCCTGCCCGTCCCGATCGTCCGCGACCGAGGCTACCTCTTTGCAGAAGTCACCGCTGGCGGCGTCCCCCTCTCAGAAATAAACCTTTCCACGATGGAATCACGCACCTGCCCAAACCTCTACCTTTGCGGCGAAGTCCTAGACGTCGATGGCCGCATCGGCGGATACAACTTCCAATGGGCCTGGGCCTCCGGACGCCTGGCCGGCATCTCCGCAGCGAAAACAATTGGAACAGTGATGAACGCTGATAAATGCTGATGGGGAGTTTGATAAGAGCATCATGCTCACGGTTCTTATCCGCGTTTATCAGCGTTCATCACTGTTCCATCTTTCCTGTCTTCTCGCCCAGCAACCGGATCGGGTAGCATGTGCCACCCCGGGGTTGTAACAGGAATCACCCAAACCATGCACACGTTCTACCGACAACTGCCCAACCAACTGACCATGCTTCGGCTGGTCCTGGCGGCGGTGTTTTTCGTGTTGCTCAACTGCTACCGATACGGTGCCGATAGCCCCACCTGGCTGCTCCCGATCGCGATCGTGGTCTTTATCCTGGCGGCGATCACCGACTCACTGGACGGCTACCTCGCCCGGCGTTGGGACGTCGAATCCAAGTTCGGCCGAATCATGGACCCGTTCTGCGACAAGGTTCTGGTGATCGGCGCCTTCGTCTATCTCGCCGGACCCCGTTTTATTATCCCGGGCGCGGTCGAGGTTGGCGACATCGACTTCTTCAGCATGGTCTCCGGCGTCTACCCCTGGATGGTCGCCGTGATCCTGTCCCGTGAGCTATTAGTCACCGCGATCCGTGCCGAATTGGAAGGCGAGGGCGTCAAGTTCGGGGCAAACATCTGGGGCAAATTAAAGATGATCCTCCAGTCGATCGTCATCCCGATCGTGCTGGCCATCGTCTGGTTAATTGAGATTGATCCCGGCACCCCAGGCGGTGTTGGCGATCTGCTCTATTGGGTGCGTGACGTGCTGGTGTACCTGACCGTTGCTGTCACGGTCTTCAGCGGCATCCCCTACATCACCGGAGCCGCGCGGGCGGCGAAGAGCAATGCGTCGTAGCGGATATCACACACAATTAAAGTGATAGCCGCGACATTATACGCCTTCATCTTAATCCCAGCGCGCATGTACGGCGCATGTTAGGCATTGCGCTATGGGTGGGTTGGTGCGATGATGTGGCCTTCACGACACGGAGGTCCACGCCATGCATATCCAAACACACGAACCGATCGAAC
>JAJRRS010000095.1 GCA_024279275.1 Planctomycetota bacterium
GCCGAAGGCCTCAACAGCAAGATCATGACCATCAAACGCCTCGCCGCCGGCTTCCGCAACCGCGAACACTTCAAGACCGCCATCTACTTCCACTGCGGCGGTTTGGACCTATACCCACGATAATCCCGGAAGGACCATAAATCCTTGCGTTATTGACATATTTCCTGTGTAATATGGGTGTGAATCCGGCGGTCCTTTCTAGGCCTATCGGGGAGTCAGCATGTCGGCCAAACACAACATGTGCCTGTTGCTCGCCGTGGCTTCGGTGATGGCTACCGCGGAAGTCTCTATGTTCGCAGACACCTCGCCTGCAACGACACCTGATACGCCTAGCTCGCATGTGGCACCATCAACACCTGTCTTACCCGAGCAGATCATAGAGTCGTGTCGATCGATATGTGAAGGCCCGCAAATGCCGGATCGATCGTCTGTACGCCGTCTGATGCAAGCCTTGGAAAGATGGGAGCGACGTTACGCTCAAACACCTCACGCCCAGACACGCGTCTGGATCGGAAAGTTGGCTTTGATTCAACGAGACCCGGATCGCGTTCTTGCCGCCGTAGATCCGGTCATTGCAAACGCATCGATCACGGGTCATTTCGCGTCGCAAGAAAACGAAGCGGTGTGGTTACAGGGCTGGGCACAACTTCTAAAGGCTCAAAGCGATCTCGCGCCTCCGGGGTTGCCGTCGGCATATCGTCTCTCCATCCTTGGCGATAACGGTGCCGAGCTATTCATGGATGTGACTCCAGACCCAACGCTCACACCGAAGCAAGTTCACTGGGCGAAGTCCGCCGCCGCGAGTTTCGAGATTCTTGCAATGGAGGCCGGTGCCGATCAAAGGGTGCTCGCCTATGACGGCCTGGGATATGCCCAGATATTGCTCGGGGAGTATAACGAAGCCGATAGCGCCTTTGGCCGTGCGATTACCTATGCCAGGATCGCCCCGAACCCGTCATCCTCTTCAACGGATCAGCAATCACTCATGGCCCGGTTGCACTTGGCCCAAGGCCAGGCCCGTTTGTTGGCTGACCTCAAGACCTACGGCCAGGGGCTTATTGCGTTCCGTGAGGCCAACCGTCTCCAACAAGAAGGCCAGTATGACGCGGCGATTCGTTTGTACCGTCGTTGCATTGACTTGTCCTCGCACGACCCAAAAACACCGGAAGATGATGCGGCCCCTTCTCCACTTATATCTGCGGCAGGGCTGAATGGGGCACGCTGCATGGTCAGAATGGATCAACCGGTTCAGGCCTACCGGACATTGGATGCGATGATCGAATCAGAGGTGGCCGGTGTCTATACCGGTGAGGTCTACCTGATGCGTGCCGAGTTATTACTCGACCCTCGTATCGGACGGCCCAGTGCCCTCAAGGCGATTCAAGACCTGGACCGATTCGATACCTGGATCGAGCAGGCCCGTACCGATCCCCTGCGTGCCCGCGTCGGCTACCTCCCGACAGGACTGACGCACGATCCCACTTCATCTGATGCGACAGCCGACACGGTGAGTCAGGCTAACACCTGGTCACAAACTCGCCTCAAGTCCCCCATTCCCGGATCTCTGATCCATTACCGAAACACCCCAGGCTATCTGGACGGGCTTGAGGCCCGCTCCGCTATGCTCCGGGGTTTCCTGCACCTGGCTAATGCAGACGGCCAAGCCGCACTGGAACAATTTAAGCGGCTCCTGAAACTGGACCCCACCAACCAGGACATCGCCATCCTCCGGGGCCCCAGTGACTTCGCCCGACTCAAGTTCGCCTGTGAACAAGGCTACCTCGTGGCGCTGCCGCAGGAGCTATGGAGCTTTAGCGACATACAACGTCTGGGCGTTCTCCAAGGGGACTTCCTCTATGTGACCCGGCGGTTTGAAGACGCCCATCGTATCTACCAGAACCTGCTACACGACCGGTACGGGAAGCTGAATAAGGAAGCCCGGGACTACGCCACCTACGGCACGGCGATGTGCCAGGCCCGCACGGGTAACCGCGAACAGGCACTTGAAACCCTGGAATCCGTGATCGAGCGTACTGACCATACCCTCACCGAGCAGCGGGCCTCAATCGCCTTGGCGAATCTGTCTCGTGCCGCATCCGATGACGACCGAACTAATCAATCTGACAGCCTGCTCCAACGGCTGGCTTACTCCGACAATCGAAGCCGCTGGGCGGATCAGGCCCGGATATCGATGGCGATCGATTACTACGCCATAGGTTCGCGTGGAGCGGCCCAGAATATGCTTCGACGAGTTCAAGCAAGAGAAGGGCCGCTCAACCGCCTGGCCCGCATCCTCTTCGCATCCGAAAACGTGTTTTAACGATCCATGTATCCCAGCAACCCGTAACCCCGGGAGACGACCGCCGTGACCTCACCTATCAAATCAAAATTCAATCCGATCAACTCCGTCCTCGCTTGGCTGCTATTCGGTTCGGCCTCCCTCCTGACTTTCTCGGCATCGACGGTGCAGGCCCAAATCATCGATGTCGCCGCCCAGCCGGGCAAGGTTCAGGACAACGGCACACTTGACGCCGCGCTACCGGACCTGATCCGTGAGCTCGAAGTGGTCGCCGACGGGGATTCGGCCTACACACGCTTGGAAATCCGTCCAAAGTCCGGCTGGAAGTTTGTGACTTTTCCCGGCCAGGACAATTACGTCGATATGGAAATCCAGACCTTGGATGACCTGCCCGCACGGATAACCCAGCAGAGCCCGGGCAAGATCGTCATCACCCGATTCCAGACAGATGCGACCACAGCCGACGTGTTCACCTTCTTCGCCGAGGGGTTGATGACGCCCGTCGATGAGCAAGGCGGCTCGGACTTCCACTGGGCCATCAAGATAGCTCCGCCCGAACCGCAAATCATAGTGGCCGACGCACAGGCCCCAGCCATCATCATCCCCGTCACCGCTTCCAGGAATGAAGTCATCGCCATGCAATGCGATGGAGGCAACGGAGGCAACGGAGGCAATGGCGGTAATGGAGGCGGCGGTTGTGAAGAGCCCGCGCCGCCTAAGCCGGATGACACCTGCGAATATGCCGTGGGCGCGGCGATCAACCTCGACGGCCTACAACTGGTCGGGCCGATTTATGTTAAACCCGGCGAGGTGGTAAGCTCCTATGAGTGGGAAAGAAATGGCCAATCAGTCGGTGGGGCCACGGGCATCATCGATGATGACACCAAGACCGTCACGGCCTACGTCCTCGACGACGGGTGCCCGCCGTCATGGCAGCCCGCATTGGATGATGTCATTGTTCAGGACAGCATCAACCAGACATGGGAGATTGATCATCCCGATATCACAATTAATGAGAGTACCGGTGCCTTCACTGTGCCGGAAGATATGGCTACCGGCACATCACTCACGGTTACGGTTACATTTGATGACGAAGCGGATTTGGGTGATTGTACCGGGGATCGTGATGATTCATCCGTCTCGCTGTCCCTAACAATCACCGTTGCAGATCTGGTTATCTATAATGAGTACGCCGAGGATCCAACTGAATCGCTGGGCCCTGATACGGTCCAGGACACGGAATTTGTTGCGATAGAGACGAGTTTGATCGCTGAAATGCTCCCCGCTCCCAATGGTGGCGAAGAAGTCATCTACGAATGGGTCGTCGGAGGTACCAGGATCAAAACCTACAGCCACGATATTGATGAGCCAGATAAACTCAAGGCATTGCCCCTTGAGGAGCTAAATATCCAGAATATAAGATATTTCTGGACAAATGTTGGCAATCCGATTCCTGTAACAGCCAGTGTGAAAATCGACGGGGAACTGATTTTTACCACGACCATCGAATTCGATGTTAAACATGCTCAGGAAGAGGACCCGGACAACGAAGGCGCGTTTCTTATTGACCCGAACCGTCTCGTCTATTGCTTCAATACCCCGGATCAAAATAATCCTCGGGCCCGATACAACCCAAATGTCACTGAAAATTCATCTAAGGTTTATAACTTACTACAAAGCCACACGAATTGGCATGGACGGGCACCGATGGCGAATGGTGATACACCGGTCGGAAGTGATCCGGAGGGGGATTGGGGAGATCGGGGCGAGACACCTCAGGGGGGAGCGGACGATTGGTATGGGCCTTATACCAATGGATCAGCATTTCTTGAGTGGCACCGAGCGTTCCTTGATGCACATATCGCTTGGCGCAACTTATTCAATATCCCGGGTGCCTTAAACTTGCCGCAAGGCATCAGTACCCCCAACTTACCGACATATTTGACGCACAATCCTCCTGCCAATAGCAATTGGAGGCACGCCATGTATGGATACATGCGTCTAGGAGAGTTCCAAGATCTCGATGAACTCGGCCGCGGCGTGGGAGGTAACGGAAACTTCATCGGCGTTAACGACCCCACGTGGGGTTGGCATGACCTCGGTCATGTAATGATAGCTAGCCAATCCGGTTATACGCAAATGGGCAGTATTGGGATTGCCCCCTCTACGCCAGATAACGTATTTTACGCGTGGCATGAAATGGTCGATGATATCCGGACCACCTGGTCTACGAACCAAGCACTAGTCACAGGCGTACTCCCATCTGATGATAATGTCACGCTACAAGCCGGCGCTCCGATTATCGCGGTTGCTTTTGATCGGAAAGTATCGCTACAAGAAAATTCTATCCCATTCGAGGGCGGTCGACTTAACACGGTTGGCCTGGCAGATGATAGCGTGGTAATAAAATACGCAATAGGCACAGATCCGCAAAGCGGCGAGGTTATTTATCAGTCCACCAATTCAACCAACGTTGACGTTCAACCCCTGGGGCCGGGTGGTGAGACTTACACCGTATTCTCGTTCGACATCCCGGCAGATGCATACCCGGCCAGTGGAGAGGTAATCTATGAATTGCAGGGTACTGCTAGCTATGAGGCCTACTCCTGGACGATTACAATTGATCCAAATCATCAGCCCTGATCTATCTGTAGAATTTGGTGTGATCAACGCAGGCCAAACTGTGTGATTACTTAAGGACTTAAAAATGAACAGGCTTTATTCATTGTTGATCTGCTTGTTGGCTCTAGGGATTTGTGCGCAGGCATCGCCGGACCCCGAAGGTATCAATCAAGCCCAGTGGGATGCATTCCTCACTCAGGGCAAGAAAGCTCAGCAGGAATCCCAGGCAAAACGCATCCAGGATCAGTTGAAATCGTTGAAGGCAGAACTGTCAAAAATAGATGCCGGCGATCCAGAGAGGGTCAGGATCGTTCGGGCGATCAATACGCTCGGCCTGCCGGAACCCCAAGCAATGGAGATTTGGGGCGAATTGCTTGATGATGTTGATGACCGTGTACAAGAACGTGCCTTATATTACTTATCGCGGCACAAGCAGTCAGCCACGGAGTATTCCCCGCGTGTACTGGAGCTGCTTGGATCGGACCGGGCAAGGCCCTACGTCCGGATCGCGGCTGCGATCGCCTTGGGGAGTATCGCAAAAACTGACGATGCTATAGCCATCCAAAGTCTTTTATCCTTTCTGATTCAGCCGGGCAATTCTGATGAGGAAAGGCTTGCAGCTATCAGAGCGTTGGGCTTGGTTGGGCCAACCGCGAGTTCGGCGGCTGAGGCAATACAAGCTGAGCTAGACAATCGCGTGGGCAAAATTCAAGTCGCGGCATACGCAGCGATCGGCTTAATCAATAAGCCCGAGCCATATGATCTCGATACGATAGGCTTCAGGCTGCTAAGCCAAACGGATTCGTATACAACTTTTTTGGCGATTCAGAACACGGCACCCGAAGTACAAGAGCGTATCGCCCCAATCATCGTCTCCGTGCTCGACGCCAGCCCCCCCTATTACTTGAAGAGGATGTGTGTCGAAACGCTGGGGCGTATCGGGTATTACGAGCCGAAAGCTGTTTCGCATATGCTGGCTGCTGGATCGCCGACTTCCAATCTCGCACTTGATTCATTGGATTCAACCGACACCCGAGCGATCCCCCCGCTCATCAACGGTCTCCGAAGCGACAGGCCTTTGGTCAGGATTCGGTCAGCTAGATCACTCTCAAAATTTGGCAACGAGGCACAAGATGCGGTAGAGCTTGTGTTGCCCAGATTGTCCAACGCTGGTAAGGATTCAGATCTCAGCGAACTAGGGGCATATCTGCAACTCATCCGCGCAATCGGCCCCGAGGCAGAAGCCGTTTCTGACACTCTTATCAAGTGGCTACCAGAAACCTCAAGCATTTATCATGACAGAGACCGTTTTCTGATAGGCTACTTCAGGGCATACGTCTTGGAAACGTTATCACACACAGGTATCCCTCCAAACACGATGCCATACATCATAGACGGCCTAGTTAATAGTGACGCAGATATGATGCACCTGTATGTCGCCTCTGCTAGAGCCGCCGGAGCATTAGGCCCCGAGGCCGAGGCCGCTATTCCCGGGCTCCTTCGGTCCCTCGAGTATGGTTTTGTGATAGATTTTGTGACATTCACAAATTATCAAGAGAGATTAAGCCGAGACGGCATCTATACCACACCGCAGGTCGAATCGGTCCGCGCTTTAGCGATGATCGGGAGTGCTGCAGAGGCAGCTTTACCCAGGCTGCGTGAGATCGCGGACGGCAAGCCCTTATCGCCATACGAGTATTCTGACTCTAGACAGATAATACCCAATATCCAAGAAGAAGCGAAGAAAGCGATCGTCGCGATTGAGGAGCATATCGATGGGCATTAACAACTGTCACGGCATTCAGGTCTCGTCGCCACCCATGATCCGCCATCTTTTCTTGATTATCCTATTCTTCTTAGGATGTCTTCCAGGCTGCTCCAATCAAACCGCCCGCCACGACATGCCCAGCAACCCGGGGCACGCACTAAATCACGAAAACGCAAAATCCACTAGGCCAATACCGCCCCCCCAATGCGATTGCAGCGAGATGGCCGCTGAAGACGCGACCGCCCCCGTAAATCGTTGGGACATGCACATAGCCGTCCTTCCAGAAGACCGCACCGAATCTCCAATCACCGAGATGAATTATACGAATCGAGGCGGGCACAGTGTCTCCGGCGTAGACCTCATTGGCAAGCCCCTTGTATTAAGCTTTATCTACACCCGATGTGAAAATCAATCTCGTTGCCCCCTCGTTACAAGGATGATGCATCAATACAGTCAATCCATAGATGAATCATCCCTGGCGGGGGAAGCAAACGTTGCGATCGTCACGTTTGACCCTCTATACGACACCCCACCCGTGCTATCCACTTACGGCCAAGAGTACGGGATTTCAGAAGATAGCCGGTGTCTATTACTTCGGCCGGAACCAGCGATGTCCCATGCATTCTTTTCAAACATTAATATGCCGGTCAACTTTGAATCGTCAGGACGCCCAAACGTTCACGGAACATTGCTATTGATCCTAGACAATCAGGGTCGAATCGCCCATCGATACGAGGTGCAGTTGCCCGAAGCAAACACAGTAATGGATCACCTCGCCAGCCTTCTCGCTGAATAATATGCCGAGCACAGGTTCGACTGACCCCGTAATCTGTAACATCGTCCATGGTAGCTCTCCTTGAATGGGGTTGTTCTAACTCATCAACACCATCTCCCGGGGGAGCCGCCTTTTCAAATGTGCGCATGATTCAGGACGTTATCATCAACAGTAAGAATATACGTTGCCGATCACCCATCCCCAAACAGCCCCGGCTGTTCTTCCTGCCCCGCCACAAAGTCCACCGGCGGCCCGGTGAGTATAAAGCTCTTGCCGCCGTGGTAGAAGCCCATGGGGTCGTTGCGAGCGGCTTCGCAGTCCTTGATCTTGGCGACGTAGTCGGTCGCCGTGCCTACATATCCCTCGGTAGCGACCAGCCTGTAGGCCTCGGCGAGGAGGGAATCTGAGCCGTGGTTGGACCACTTGCCGACGCAGGTCCATTGCCCGCCGTGGAAGTTGAACGGCCTGCGGATGCGGTGGTGCATGGCGATCGTGTCGCCCGAGTACGAGCTGACGATGTCGCCTTCGTCGATCCGTCGGTTATCCTCGTGTGACCACCGGCCATCGCTTAGGCGGTCGGGGTCCACTTCGTATATGGGTTGCGGTGTCGTGCTCATCGTACGCACTCCACCACTGTTGACGGCGTTTGCTTCTCGAAACTCACACCCAGGATGTGATCGGCGGCGCGTTGACCCGCGCCGGCGGCCTGGATGATGAGCTTCTTGTCACCCTTGAGCTGCTTACGCCAGCCGTCGATGTAGGCGGCGGATTGCTCGATGGTCGGTGGGCTGATCCCCGCCGCGGCGGCGAGAAAGGCCGCGCCCATCTCGGCCACCAACTCTTCCCTGGAGTAGTCGGTCGATCCGAAGACGCTCAGCTTTGTGCCCAGGCCACGGTCGAGCCGGGTCTTGTGTCCGGTCGAGTGTGTCAGCTCATGGAACAGGGTTGCGTAGTAATTCTCACGGGGGTTGTCCCCTGTGAACCGTTCCGGTGTTGGGATCTTCACCAGGTCTTCGGCTGGCCTGTAAAAGGCCCGGCCTCCGCCTTGCTCGATTGTCGGCCCCCCGGCCTCTGAATAGCCCGCGACGATCCGCTCGGCCCGTTCAATGGGTATAAATGGCTCGGCATCATCGTCAGGCGTTACCACGTCTGGGGGATCGATACCTTTGCACTGTTCGGTGTTGAAGACGTTGTAGTGCCGTATGACCGGCACCATCTTGTCTTCACCGGTTTCACGGTCCTTGAGTGTGTGTTGCTTCCAGAACACCACGAGCGAGGCCTTCTCACCGTAGCGGACCTGGGTGCCGTGCTGCTGTGCCTGCTTGTAGGTCAGCCAGTGGGCCGACTCGTATCCCTTCATCCAGGACGTGATGGCCAGGAGGAAGACGTTGATCCCACGGTACGCGTTGCCGGATTGGAGGTTCTTCGGGAACCCACCCCCAATTCCGCCCCCGGGGGCGGAGTTTTGTTTGATCGGATGCCGCCAGGGCACGGTGCCCTTATCCAGCATATCGAGGATGCGGTCTGTGACCGCCTGATAGATATCTAATCGTGCCATGCCGCCCTATCTTCCGGTAGAGGCGTTATCACAGCGTGGTGACGGTGAAGCGTTCATGCTTGCCCCCCTGTGTTGGTTATATCAATGCCGAGAGCAATGCCACAAGTCCGGGGCTTATGTCAAGCAAAATCGTTACAGGATCGGTTACGATGGGATCATGTGGCGATCTGAGGGTGGCGAAGTCGTGGTTCGGGGTGCTTGTGCCGAGTTGTTCGCGCACGGGCTGTTGAGCCTGGCAGAAACTATCCGCGATAGTCCCCAGTGGGTTGAGACCGGCGTCGGCGTGTTCGACCGGTTGAGTGTCGGACAGCAGGCATCCGTGCTGGACCTGATCGGCCCGGCCGCGTTGCTTCGGGGCCGTCCATGCCCGCCGCTTCGAGCCGCCACCGAAGGGGGATTCGTGAGTGTTTTTATGCACGCCGCCATCGGCATTGAAGAGGGCCCCTCCGAATCTGAATTCGCCGCGGATTTACGTCGGTTAGTCATCAACTCCCTGGAAGAGCGCAGCATTTGTTTTGACCAGGCGGTCGAGGGCCAGGATGCCCGTAGCTGGTACGCTGCGGTTCGTGAACTGGCCGAGAGCTATCTGTGGGACAGCGACTACGCGATGGGTGATGCACTGGCCGACCTACCACCGGATGGTGCCGCAGCCGCCCGTGAAAGGATGACGATCGACGATGATTATTTTGCGTGGATCCCGCAGGACTACGGGTCGGAGCGTATCGAATCCTCCATGAAGGGTCTAGTTACCTTGTGTCTGGATTACCCCGAGGGCTGAGGGTCGATCCCTCTTTGTTTTTCACAAATAGAATGAACACCCCATTCGGTGCGGAGCTGGTGACCGTGCGTTTATTCGCGTGGTCTTGGCGGTGTGATCCTTTCGTGGTTATGACCTGATGATGCTGACGCTAGCACGGCGGGCACGCCCCAAGAGAAATGACGGCTTCCACCCCCCGGAAGTGGTGGGCGGACCCTCCGAAATTTCTCTTGTGTCGTTAGACCCTTGACCCATGCTGGGCGCTGGGCATCGGTCACAACAACGAAAGGAAAAGACCATGACTACCGTAAACAACAAACCAATCGACACAATACGCGATGGTTCGATCAAGGCTACGATTTGGGCGAACTTCGGAGAGAATGGCACCTTCTACACCGTCGAGATCAGCCGGACCTACAAGGACGATCAGGGCAATTACAAAGATGCTCACTCGTTCAGCGGCACCCAACTTCTGCGAGTTGCCCGTGTCTCCCACCTGGTCTACACCCGCATCGCGGAACTGCGTCAGCAGGACGCCCCGGATACCCCGGATGCAACCAACCCGGAGCCGGTGTCATGAGCCGCCGTTCCAACAATACGGGCCGCAGCGATGCGGCCCGTTTCGCCCTTCGGAGTTATCAGTGGGCGAAGAGTGATTGGCTCGATCCGGACGAGGAAGACCCAGACGCCTTGATTGATCTTCTCGCCGATCTGCGACACTTTTGCGACACACGCGGGGTTTGCTACGCGGATTACGACCGTATCGCATGCGATCATTACGACGAAGAGCGGCGTGCATCTGATGCCTGGGCGGAAGTCAAGTCCGCTCACCGCTCACCGCTTGGTGCAAGCCCTGCTCGATGAGAGCAAGGACTAACTATGAGGATGGGCTGGGCCTACAAGCACCCGAGCCATTCTTTTCCTACTGCCCCCACCCTCCGGGTGGCTTGACCGCCTTGGCGGTCGGTGTTTTATATTGAGCGTTTGCGAAACATAGATTATAATACGGGTTACGCGACACTATTCCGGCCGTCCAGGGGGTGCGTCTGGGGTGTATCGTAAACGGTCGTTTGTGAAACGGCCCACAACGCCACGGAGGGCACCATGCACATCGGATACGCTCGCATATCAAAGGCCGATGGCTCGCAGGATCACGCTTTGCAGCGTGACGCCTTGCAGGCGGCAGGGGTCACAGCCAAACACATCTACGAAGACAGCATCACCGGCAGCCGTGACGATCGGCCCGGCCTCAATGCGTGCCTCAAGGCATTACGCAAAGGGGATGTCCTGGTGGTCTGGAAACTCGACCGGCTCGGCCGGTCCCTGCGGCACTTGGTCAACACCGTCGAAGACCTCAAAGACCGTGGCGTCGGCTTTAAGGTGCTGACCGGGCAGGGGGCTTCGATCGACACGACCACAGACGAAGGCATGATGGTCTTTGGTATCTTCGCCACGCTCGCCCAATTTGAGCGGGCTTTGATCCGTGAACGCACGATCGCGGGGCTGGCATCCGCCCGATCCAGGGGCCGGGTAGGGGGGCGTAAGCACGCCCTGAGCAAGTCGAAGGTGAGAAGGGCACAGGCGGCCATCGGCAAGCCTGAAACCGTCGTCGCGGATCTGTGCGACGAGCTGGGCGTCACCCGCTCGACTCTGTACCGCTATGTCGGTCCAGACGGTGAGCTACGCGACCAAGGTAGGGCGGTATTAGGTGTTTAGGCGGGTAAATAGCGTATAATCATGACCCTCTATCACTACTGTCCCAACGTTTGAGCCGTGATTTCGTATAAGTGTTGCCAAGCGAATGATCTGCAAGAGAAGATGACCTGCATCAACTTGAACTTGCTGCGACCATCGGGCCTTTCCTTGAATACAGGAGAGGCTCATGTAC
>JAJRRS010000096.1 GCA_024279275.1 Planctomycetota bacterium
CATCCAACTGCACTCGACCGACCGACCAAGGCTCAGATAGCCCCAGGATCGTCTGATATAGCTCCGCATCTCGCATGGGCACACTCCTTAGGTACCCGTTTTACTCTCAATCAACACCCACGGAAATCCCGGAAGGACCACTTTTCCTTGTCATTCGCGAACCCGTGCTGCATAATAGACGTAGATACAACATGTGACCGACCAACCCTTTCACCAACGGAGCGGTAGCATGCAGATAGAAGTTGTCGGTGTTCATTTAGACGTCACATCCAGCCTCGAAGCGTACGTCAAAAACCGAATCGGATTGTCGCTTGACCGGTTTGAGGACCGGATCAGCACTGTTACCATCAGGCTCGACGACATCAGCGGACCACACGGCCCGGGGACCAAGCGCTGCCACATGGAAGTCCAACTTATGCACTTTGATGCGGTGATCGTCGAGCAGGACCACACCGATATCTACACCGCAGTAGACAAAGCAGCCAACCGACTCAAACGCACAGTCCGCAGACACATCAATCGGGTCCGCGACGCACGAAGATCGCACTACCGCGACGCACCAAACTCCGCATGGGCCTGACCCCCGCCCCCGGATATCCGTTTGGGTGTTCCCGGCTGTGTGATGTCTTCGAGTGTTGATAAAACCCTTGTGTAATACCAATCCCGTCTGTTCCTCGTGCGCCTGCCAAGCCCACGTTCAGCAGAACGTAGGCACGGTGTCACATATTAGAGCGGTTTAATCTTAACCGTAGCGAGTGAGGTTTAGCCGTCGCGGCCACGCGATGTCTTCAGACCATTAACTAGACACTCGCACCGTTAAGACAACGCTACGAACAAGATGAATCTGCTCTAACGCACGAGTTCTTTACGCGATTGATATCACCCCCCTTGTAGATTGGCGGATTCAGCTCATACAAATACGCTCTTTCGCCTGCGCCAACACCGGAGGGTGTACGGGTTCTCTGCGCCGGCGAGTTCTGCCTGTCTTCTGCGGTGGGTCGACAAGGATCAGCCTGCTTGCACGTCGCCCATACGGATCGGCAAACGAGCCGCCTTGGATCTGCGTCAACGTCCAACAACGCCGATCACGCCACGGCGTGCCATGATCCAAAAGCTCCGCCAAAATCATATCCGCCACCGAGCAAGCCCCCACCACCGGCCCACAGGCCAGCCGCGAGATCGAATCGATCAACCGTTGCCGAAGCCGACCGTGATCGTAACCCGTGCGGATCACCAGCGTGGCACGACGGGCATACTCACCACGCCTGCTATGCCTGACTCGTCCGACAGTATGCGTCTCCGGCGATCGGCCAAGCAGCGTCAGTGTGAGTGTCCAGGGACGTTTTATCATCAGATTTCAGCGGCTCACAGCATCCTTGCAGGCCAAACATCAGCTACACAGCCGATACCCGAACCCATCCTCGGATCGCTCATTTAAGTTGGATTGACGTCCGATAGTAACGCCGAAATCCACAAATCCAAGTGTTAAGCTGGGGAATATAGTAAAGAGAGAGAAAATATTTTTTCTTCCTCGCTCTTAGCCCAATAAACCCACCCCAGACACCCGTCTCCCGATTACACTGAACGCCCAATCGTCACATTCATCGGACCCACAGGTCGGAGATCAACCATGAATACCCGCACGCATCTCACCCCCCTCACCTGGGCCTTCGCCCTGTCCTTCACCGCCATCGCAACCCCCACGTTCGGGCTGGAAACCCAGCCCGCCGCCGACCCGCCTAACATCATCTTCATCTTCACCGACGACCACGCCTCCCAAGCCATCAGCGCCTACGGCTCAAAGATCAACCAGACACCCAACATCGACCGCATCGCCAACCAAGGCATGCGCTTCGACAACTGCCTGGTCACCAACTCCATCTGCGGACCCAGCCGAGCCACCATCCTCACCGGGAAATACAGCCACCGCAACGGCTTCTACACCAACAAAGACACCTTCGACGGCAGCCAGCAAACCTTCATCAAACTCCTCAAAGACGCCGGCTACAACACCGCCATGATCGGCAAGTGGCACCTCAAATCCGACCCCACCGGCTTTGACTACTGGCACGTCCTGGTCGGCCAGGGACTCTACTACAACCCACGCATGATCGACAACGGCACGCCCGTCAAAATCCAAGGCTACGCCACCAACATCATCACAGACCTCGCACTGGATTGGCTCGACAACAAACGCGATAAAGACAAACCCTTCGTCCTCATGTTCCAGCACAAAGCACCGCACCGCCCCTGGCGACCAGGCCCCGACCACCTCACCCTCTACGACGATCAGACCATCCCCGCGCCCGACACGCTTTTCGATAACTACGATGGCCGAGGCTCCGCAGCGCGCATGCAGGAAATGACCATCGCCAAAGACCTCAACGATAACGACCTCAAACTCAACACACCCAAGGGCATGACCGACGAACAGCTCGCCGCCTGGCAGGCCGCATATGAGCCTAAAAACAAGGCGTTTCGTGATGCCAACCTCCAGGGCGACGACCTGGTTAATTGGAAATATCAACGCTACATCAAGGACTACCTCCGCTGCGTCGCGTCGATCGACGACAACATCGGACGCATGCTGGATTATCTCGACGAGACAGGCCTGGCAGAAAACACCCTCGTCGTCTACTGCTCCGACCAGGGCTGGTACCTCGGCGAGCACGGCTGGTACGACAAGCGATGGATGTACGAACCCTCCCTGAAAACTCCCCTCATCGCACGCTGGCCCGGCGTTATCAAACCCGGGTCCGTCAATCAAGCCATCGTCTCGAACCTGGATATCGCACAAACATTCCTCGAGGCCGCAGGCGTCAACCAACCCGATGACATGCAAGGCCAAAGCCTCCTGCCTCTCATGCAAGGCGAATCCCCCGCCAATTGGCGTAAGAGTTTCTACTACCACTACTACGAATACCCCGGCTGGCACAGTGTCCGCAGGCACTACGGCGTCCGCACCCAGCAACACAAACTCATCTACTTCTACAACCTCGACGAATACGAACTCTACGACCTGCTCGCCGACCCTAACGAGATGCACAGCGTTTACAACGACCCCGCCTACGCTGACATCCGCACCGAACTGCACGCCGAACTAAAACGCCTGCGCAAAGACCTCGCCGTCGGCGAAGACCCCGTCCCCATGCCCGAAGACCCAAAAGAGCATGTACCAGTAACACCCAGGACGCCGCGATGACCACAGAGTAGCGAGCCGCCTGTCCCGGTTATGCCGTGATGTCCGGCTGTGCTAATTATGAGGGTCAGACTCCGCGGAATCTTCGACCAATGCCCCATATCTCTGGCACTAAGCCAATCCTGTGGCTTGCTTCTCTAGGCCTCTTACCAGGCCTGACAACCAAGACTCCACGCTAGGCTTGGCCCTGCGGGATCGGGACGTTCTCGATTCTTCCTGTGCCGGGTCGGATTGTTCCCCTCCAGAGTTGGCGTTCTAAATCGCCGCCGCCCCACATGTGCAACCGGGCGGCGGCGGGACGCTGACCATCCCCCCGCACCGAAACGTGGGCACCTCAGCAATAAAACTACCGCCCGCAAACAGCCGCTTGCGGCTTCGCGTATCTCCGTGAATATTTGGCGTGCTTCTGCGCCGAGGCACCCATGCTTTCATCAGGCACAACTCGCACCGCCATACCCCGGCGCGCTATACTGCGTCACTCACAACGCACGGAGCCTAAACCATGATGCGATCCTCCTTAGTCCTGACCGTGATCGGCCCCGACCGCCCGGGTCTGGTCGAGACCCTCGCCGCCACTGTCGCCGAACACGACGCCAACTGGTTGGAAAGCCGCATGGCCAGGCTCGCCGGCAAGTTCGCAGGCGTCCTGCGCATCGACGTACCCAAAGATCAATGCCAACCACTCACCGACGCCCTCAATAAACTCCACAACGCCGGCCTCACCGTCGTCGTCGAATCATCCGACGGCCCCATCTCCCCCACAAAAACCAAACCCCTCATCCTCAACCTCATCGGCCACGACCGCCCGGGTATCGTCCGAGACGTCTCCCGCGCACTGGCTCAACGCGACATCAACGTCGTCGAGTTCCACACCCAGGTCGTCAGCGCCCCCATGACCGGCGACCCGCTCTTCAAAGCCACCGCCGAACTCCTCGCCCCCCTCGACACAAAACTCGATGAACTCCGCGACGCCTTGGACCAACTCGCGCATGATCTGGACCTGGACCTGACGTTATCAGTGGATACCGATCAAACTTAATGACGCATTCCATTCTCGAGCGTACCATCACCATCATCCCACGATGGATCCAGCCTTCTCGTTACGATGTGAAGCTGGGCAAGATGGTCAGATGATATTTTGTGATTCACGCAAAGACCATTGACCTCGCATAAGCGAACAAGATAATAGAGATCGGCTATCTAATGCTGGGCTGGTTATCCGGAACGGAGCGGGAGAAAGACGGACCGCTTACGAACTAGACCGAGTACTTTTTTATACAGAGAGAAAAACCGATGGCCGGGAAAATATTCAAGACGTGTGCTATCGGCGCGACCGTGGTGGGGTTGAGTACTCTGATCTGCTTTGATGCTCAAGCAGCGGTAACCTATGGCACCCGCGCTCTGACAGGAGGAGCCGCGCCGGGAACGGAGCCAAGCGTGGTTTACAGAGATTTTACAACTCCTCCCGTGCTTAATGGGATCGGTCAGGTCGCGTTCCAAGCCTCACTTTCTGGTCAAGGCGTGGACTTTACAAACGCCCTTGGTATCTGGTCAGAAGGGTCGGGTTCGTTGAATTTGGTGGTGAGGACGGGTGATGCCGCATTGGGGACGGGACCGGGCGTGGTATACGGTAGCTTTAGTAATCTCTTGCTCAACGCAGCGGGACAGACCGCGTTTCAGAGTCTCTTTACCGGTCCCGGGGTGGATAACATGAAGAATCGTGGTCTCTGGTCAGAAGGTTCTGGCTCGCTTGTCTTAATAGCTCGGGAAGATGCCATTGCACCGGGTACGGGTGTCGAATATAGCAGCTTGAACAGTCATGTATTTAATTGGAGTGGACAAACAGCATTTCACAGTTTCCTCGCTGGCCCGGGCGTGGATTTCACGAATGATGAAGGAATCTGGTCTGAAGGCGGTGGCTCGCTGAATCTAGTGGCACGGGAAGGTGATGCTGCGCCGGGTACGGAACTGGGGACTGTATACACTTTTTTTACAAGTAATCCGGTTCTCGATGGTGCTGGACAGACCACGTTTTTAGGGCGACTCATCGGGCCAGATGTGTTACTTAACAACAACAGCGGCATCTGGTCAGATAGCGGTGGCTCGTTACATCTTATTATTCGTGAAGGTGACGCCGCGCCAGGCACGGCTCTTGGGGAGGTATACGATTTTTTGCCTTCCTCGCCCGTGGTTAATTCGGCAGGACGGATGGCGTTCCAAGGTTTTCTAGCTGGCCCGAACGTAGATTCTTTGCATGACGGCGGTATCTGGTCTGATCGTACTGGCCCGCTGCAACTGATTGTTCGAGAAGGAGATCAAGCTTCCGGTGCGGGGACGGGTGTAAAATTTACTTCATTTAAGAATATGATACTCAACGCCGAAGGGCATGTGGCGTTCATCGGTTTTCTTAAAGGTCCAGGAGTGGACAACATGAACGATGAAGGCATATGGTTGCAGCGCGATGATTCGTTGAACTTGGTTACCCGGGCGGGTGATGCAGCACCTGGCACGGGTTTGGGTGTGATGTTCGGTACTCCTTACAACCTTGCTTTTGGGGAACCGGTATTCAACGGGGTTGGGCAGACCGCCTTTTTAGGTTCACTTAGGGGTTCCGGCGTAGACCTGACGAACGATTCCGGTATCTGGGCGACTGATCGCGAAGGTTTACTTACGCTTATTGTCCGTCAGGGCGACCTATTTGATATTAACGAGGATCCTTTGATCGACGAATTTCTTACGATCAGTTCCATCGAAATGGCTACAGGATCCGGTGGTGAGGACGGTCGCCCCACATCGTTCAACGATGCCGGTCAACTCGCTTTCCAACTCGGCTTCACAGACGGCAGTTCAGGCATCTTCGTCGCAACCATCCCTGAACCCGGGACGCTGACGCTATTCGCCATTACGCTCCCTTGGGTCTTGCGTCGGCGTGGGTAGGGGGTAGATCTGTGATCTCTGACTTCTGATCTATCACCTCATCAATCACAGACCATCAATCGTGCCCCCTCACACCGGCATCCATGCGCGCATAAAAAAACGACAACCTCACTATGGGTGGCAAGGCTGCCGAGGGGGAATTACGTTCGGGAGGGGATCCCGAACACCCGGACCCCGGAAGGGGAGGGAGGGACTTATTAGGGAATAGATCCCTGACAAGTGAACAGTTGGGTTTGTTTTTTCGTATCACGTTACCGTGACACTATCCGAACGCTTTCGCGGACGGTTAAGAATGCGTTGACAGATTCACATCTCGGATCGCTCCGAGAGTGTGATCTAAGGATATCCCTTAGAAAGGAGGTGATCCAGCCGCAGGTTCCCCTACGGCTACCTTGTTACGACTTCGTCCCAGTCACCGAACTCACCGTAGACATACCTGAATTGGTACGGCTTCGGGTGCTCCCGGCTCCCATGACGTGACGGGCGGTGTGTACAAGGCTCAGGAACGTATTCACCGCGTCGTAGCTGATACGCGATTACTAGCGATTCCAACTTCATGAGGTCGAGTTGCAGACCTCAATCCGAACTGGGGTATGGTTTGTGCGATTTGCTCCACCTTACGGTATTGCGCCGCTCTGTCCATACCATTGTAGCACGTGTGCAGCCCAGGGCATAAAGGCCATGAGGACTTGACGTCATCCCCACCTTCCTCCGGTTTGACACCGGCAGTCCCGCTAGAGTCCTCAGCATTACCTGGTAGCAACTAGCGGCAAGGGTTTCGCTCGTTAAGGGACTTAACCCGACACTTCACAGCACGAGCTGACGACAGCCATGCAGCACCTGTGCACGTTCCACCAAAGGCGTCACTTCCGTTTCTGGAAGCTAATCCGTGCATGTCAAGCCCTGGATAAGGTTCTTCGCGTTGCTTCGAATTAAGCCACATGCTCCACCGCTTGTGTGAGCCCCCGTCAATTCCTTTGAGTTTTAGCCTTGCGACCGTACTCCCCAGGCGGTGTACTTAATACTTTTGCTC
>JAJRRS010000097.1 GCA_024279275.1 Planctomycetota bacterium
CGTATCTTCGCTGATCAGGACGAACTGTGGGACGCATGCGTGGTGGCCTGGAACCACCTGGGTCCCCAACGCCTGGCCAGCATCTGCCACACCGATTGGGTCGCGCTGGAATTAAGATGAAGGCGTATAAAGACTGATTTATCATTATGGCTTTTGCAAAAAAGCCTTAACAGACTTAAGGGGCCTCTGAATAACCTTCCGCGGTGCGTGATTCTGAACAACCACGGCTGCTAAAGCAGCCTCAGCCGCGGTTATTCAGAGGCCCCTTAATAGCTATTCGCAGATGAAAGGCATGGAGACAGGAGAAACGAAATAGCACGCCAAGGGGCAGGAGTAGGAAAAACTGGACAACCAGACGGCCCCCATAGCAGCTCACTGAAACTGAGAACTGGAGATAAACCACAAGAAGGGGAACAGAGATGAACGCTGATGAACGCTGATAAACGCTGATAAAACCAAGCCCCTGATCCCATCTGCGTTTATCAGCGTTCATCCCTGTTTCACATCCCCGAACTCCGACCCCCGGCCCCCGGCCCCCCGCCCCCACACCCTGATCCCCGACTACAATGCCCTCTATGACGCAGATGCAACGAGAAGAACTGACGGTGCAGCAGGAGCGGGCGATCCTTGTCGTGGCCCTGTTGCCTAATGACGGGTCGGACCCACACGACCCGCTGGCGGAGCTGCGCTCCCTGGTCGATACCGCAGGCGCGATCTGCTGTGACCAGCTCATGCAGAAGCTCCGCAAGCCCAACGCCAAGACGTTCATCGGCAAAGGCAAGGTCGAAGAACTCAAAATCATGTGCGATGTCCACGACGCCCAGGTGGTCATCTTTGATAACGACCTTTCGCCCTCACAGATCGGGAATATTGAAAAAGTCATCGAGCGGAAGGTGCTGGACCGCAGCGAATTGATCCTGGACATCTTCGCTACCCGTGCCCGGACTCACGAGGCGAGGCTGCAGGTCGAGCTGGCGCAACTGGAATACACCTACCCCCGGCTGCGTGCGATGTGGGACCACCTCGAACGGATCGCGGGCGGTTCGCCTGTCGGGATCGGGACACGCGGGCCGGGCGAGCAACAACTCGAAATCGACCGCCGAATCGTGCAACGCAAGAAGGCCCAACTCAAACGCGAGATCAAAGAGGTGCAGGGGCGCAAGACCCGTGAAGTCAACGCACGCAACAAGGATTTTTATACCGTCTGCCTGGTCGGGTACACCAACGCTGGCAAGAGCACGGTGTTCAACGCCACGATCGAATCCGCCAGCGGGCAGGAAGGCGGGGCGTATGCGGATGACAAACTGTTTGCGACCCTCTCGACGCGGACCCGCAAGTGGGACATGGGCGGCGGCGACGCGGTGATGCTCTCGGACACGGTCGGCTTCGTCCGCAACCTCCCCCACCACCTGGTCGCCAGCTTCAAGGCCACGCTCGAAGAGGCGATCCACGCGGATCTTTTGCTGGTGGTGCTGGATGTCTCCCATCCCCGGGCCCAGCAGCAGTACCGCACGGTGATGGATGTGCTTGACGACATCGGCGCGACCAAGCCCAAGCGGCTGCTGCTACTGAATAAGACCGACCTGCTGACGCACAACGCCGACCTCTTGGTATTTCAACAGGAGCATCCGGGGAGTATCCCAATGAGTGCAAAAACGCAGGCCGGGCTGGACGCAGTGCTCGACGCGGTGCGCAGCGAAGCCAAGGGAGGCACGGTCGAGCTGGAGCTTCAACTGGCCAACACCGATGGCAAAGCGATCCACTTCCTGGAGAACCGCGCCAACGTGCTGGAACGCACCTACGAAGGCAACACCGTCACAATGTCCATCCGCATCGGCAAACGCCAACTCGACCAGTTCCACGCCATGGGCAGCACCGCGGTCATCCTCGGCGAGTACGACGACGGCAGCCCCAAAGGCGGCTGGGGACGGTAGACGAGGAAGGGTTTGGGGGACAGGGATCGGGGTACAAGATCGTATGTTGATTACGAATCGCTGCGACTTGTCGCGTGGTGTTATACCAATCCCATTTAGTTCTCGTGCGTCTTGACCTCCCCTCAGCCCCCGGCTTTGCCGGGGGATTCCCCTGCATAATCAAACGACGACGCACGAGTCTTTTACGCGATTGGTATTAGGGGTATGGCACCTGAGACGCTAAACCGCAAGCGTGGCCGTAGACGTATGTAGGTGAGTTTCGCCAAGAAATCCTGCTCCCCGAACCCTGAACCCTTGCATTCACACCAACCCGCTTTGCAGGAAATACTCCATCAGCTCGTGGCCAAAGTCTATGTGCAGGTCGGAGCTGTCGGCGTTCTCTTCGCTAAACACAACCTCGCGGACGGAGCGGACGTTCTTACCCGCCATCAGAAACGGCACGGGCGTCGGGTCGTGCTTGCGGTTATCGACGCGGGTGTAGTGGTCCGGCAGTATCAGGATGCGCCAGTCTTCGCCACGTTTTTGCAGGGCTTCGTGGATCGGGCCGACGACGTGTTTGTCGATCGCTTCGATGGCGGCAACCTTGGTCGGTGCGTCGGCTGCATGGCTGGCTTCATCGGGGGCCTCGACGTGGACGCATAAGACATCGTAGTCGTCGATGGCTTTGATGGCGTGCCTGCCGGTGGCGACGTAGTCGTTGTCGTGATAGCTGGTTTGGCCGGGGACATCCAGGCGATCCCAGCCGATAAAGTGGGATATCCCGGCGAGCAGATCGACTGCGGTGATCATCGCGCCCTTGAGCTTGAACCTCGACTCGAAGCTGGGCATCGAGGGTTTTTTGCCTTGGCCCCAGGGCCAGAGGTGCGTCGCGGGGAGTTCGCCCATTTCGTGACGGGTCAGGTTGATCTCGTGTGTCTCAAATAATTCGGCGCTGCGGTCCATCAGGGTGTGCAGCAGCTTGGCGTACTCGCCGCCGACCGGCAGGTGTCGCAGGATCGGTTCGCCGGGGATGTCGTGGGGTGGGACAGTCACCAACTCAGACCAGTCGCGGCCGGACGAGTCAACCATGATGTTGCGATAGCTCACACCCGGGTACAGCGTCGCGCCCGGCAGATCGACCCGGTTGGCAAACTCGGTCAGCAGACGCCGACCTTCTTCATCGGAGATATGCCCAGCCGAGTGGTCCTGCATCTTCCCATCGATCACGGTGACGAAATTAACCCGGAAGATCCAGTCGGTGTCGTCCAGCTCGATCCCCAGCGCCACCGCCTCAAGCGGAGCTCGGCCCGTGTGATATTTGACGGGGTCGTAACCCAGTAATGACATCGTGCAGACATCGCTGCCACAGGGCATCCCCTTGGGCGTCGTCGCGGCGGTGCCCATCCGGCCCGCCAGCGCCAGCCGATCGATATTGGGTGTGGCCGCCGCCTGGAGCGGGGTCTTGTTTCCCAGATCGTCGATCGGAAAGTCGGCAGCACCGTCGGGGATAATGATGACGTATTTCATGGGGAGAGGAGCCGTTAGCCGTTAGCTTTTCGAGGTTTCATAAGGGGAACGCTACACCGCAAGCGAGTCAGGAATCATTTATGGTCACGGATCATTCTCTGGCTAATAGCTAATGGCTAACAGCTAAAGGCTTCTTCTAAAACTGTACCGGCAGGCCTTCGGTTTTCCATTTTTCGACCAGCAGGCGTGCGTCATCGATCGCGGCCTTGAGGCGCTCTGATGCGTCGTTTAGGTTTTCGTACAACGCCGGGTCGCTGATTAACTTGCTGAGGGTTCCGCCACCTTCGAGCGTCTTGTCTGTCAGCTTCTTCATCGACTGGATGACTGCGCTGAGGTCGTCGGCGACGGCGACGTAGCGGGCCTTGAGTGTGTCCATGCTGTCGTTGACACGCTGGCTGAGCACCTTGGCGTTCGCGGCGGTGGACCGCACATCGTCACGCAGTTCTTCGTCGTTGACGTATTGGTTGATCCCATCGATCGCCAGCTTCAATTCAGCCAGGCGTTTGTCGGCACGGGCCATCACCGTCGCGACGTTCCCGACCGCCTCGTCATTATCCACCGCATCCGTGCTGCGCATCTCGACCAACAGGTTGACGTTCTCGCCAACCAGAGTCCACTCGTTGCTCAGGGCATCGAAGTTGTCGGATATCCGCTTGAACTCCTCCATCGGCCCGCCCAGCGCGTTGCGTAGCTCCGCAGCCACTTTCGAGAAATCGACCGCCGGTGCGCCTGCGATTTCTGCCGAGCCGTCGGTCGGGAAATATCCATCGACAGGCCCAGGCTCCCGGGTCAGAGCGGCGGTGGCGGAACCACCCAGTAGTGGGTTCACGATCGTCGCGGTGACATCGTCGGGCAGTTCCAAGCCCTCGGTTGTGATCAGCGCCACAGCCACCACCCCGATCTTAGGACTCTCCTGAAACCTGACCGACTCGATTCGGCCAACGTCGATCCCGCTGTACGTCACACGGCTGCCTTCATGCAGACCCGCAGCGTCGGGCGAGATGATCGTCACCTGGTAGCCACCACCAAAATTCTGCGACAGCCCGCCTATGATCATCAGCAGAGCTATCAGACCTACGATGCCTGCGATGGTCGTCGCCCCCACAATCGTGTTAATCGTGCTTTCTTTCATGGTTTGATTCCCGGCCCTATTCTGCCGACTTATCCGTGCCCAGCCCTTGTCGGATCGATTCCAATTCGATCTGGTCCGCCTGCCCCTGGATGAAACGCTGAACCAGCGGGTTCTCGCTTCTTAAGAACGTCTCGGGGTCGCCGTCGCAGATAATGTTTCCATCGTAAAGAAGCAGCATCCGGTCCGCAATCTTTGCCGCGCTGGCCATGTCGTGGGTGACCACGATGCTTGTGATCCCAAACTTGGTATTCAACGCGATGATCAGCTCATTGATCAGGTCCGCACGGATCGGGTCCAGGCCCGTGGTCGGCTCGTCATACATCACCAGCCTGGGCTCCAACACGATCGCCCGCGCCAGTGCCACCCGTTTTTTCTGGCCACCGGACATCGATGAGGCCCACTTGCGTTGAAGCCCGGATAAACCGACCATCCGCAACACCCGGTCCACACGCTCGTCACGCTGTGCCTCGGTCATCCGGGTGTGTTCGACCAGCGGGAACTCCACGTTCTGACCGACGTCCATCGAATCGAACAGCGCGCTCATCTGAAACAGGAACCCGATCTCCTTGCGTATACCGACAAGGCCTGACGCCGACATCGTGTTAACACACTTCCCGTCGTAGTAGGCATCACCCCGGTCAGGTGTCAGCAGCCCGACGATCAGTTTCAGCAGCACACTCTTACCCGTCCCGGACGGGCCGATGATAACGGTCGTCTGCCCGCGCTTGATATCCAGTGATACGCCGTTGAGCACCCGCAGCGAGCCGAAGCTCTTGTACACGTTATCCAGCCGGACCAGCGTGTCTCCGCCGGGCCGATACGCCCGCGCGATCGTGCCCGACTCCGGACCGAGCATCGTCGCGGGGTAGGGGCGCCAACCCGCGCCACTGACAAGATGCTCGTCAACCGCCGGCAACGCCGTGGCATCCGAATCCCGACCCGTGTTGTCTGACTGATCGGTCAATTAGCCCTCACTCCGCGAGGAAGAAGTCGCTGACACACGCGATCACCTCGTCCTGTTCCTGCGTGGTCATCTCCGGGAACGACGGCAGACTTAACACCTGTTCACACGCCTCCTCCGCAAACGGCAGACTCCCCGGGCCGTACCCCAGGTCCGCAAAGCACGGCTGCAGGTGCAGCGGCTTGGTGTAATAAATACGGCTGCCTATCCCACACGCTTTGAGGTGATGACTCAAACCGTCACGCATCCCCTTGCCACGGACGCGCACCGTGTATTGATTGTAAACGTGGTGGCGGTTCTGGCTCTCAAATGGCGTGGTGATCGCCACCTCTTCCAACTCACGCCCGTAACGGTCAGCGTGTTCGCGGCGGCTGTCACACCAGCTATCCAATAGCGGCAGCTTCACGCTCAGGAACCCGGCCTGGTAGCCGTCCAGCCGGAAGTTGCCCCCGACACTCGGGAAGTGGTCCGCGCGATCCGCACCGTGGTTGCGCATCTGGCGTAGCTTCTCCGCCAGTTCGTCGTCATTGGTCACACACGCCCCACCGTCGCCCAACCCCGCGAGGTTTTTGGTGGGATAGAAACTAAAACAGCCCACGTCCCCGATCGATCCAACCGGCTTGTCGTGATACCGCGCACCGGATGCCTGGGCCGCATCTTCGATTACCTTCAGCCCGTTCTCCTGGGCGATCTTCATGATCGCGTCCATGTGGGCGCTAAGACCATAGAGATGCACCGGCATGATCGCCTTGGTGTTCTTGGTGATCGCGCCTTGGATGTCATGGGCCTGGATGTTGTAGGTGCGTGGGTTGATATCAACGAACACAGGTTTGGCACCGACCCGGGCGATGCAGCCTGCGGTGGCGAAAAAAGTGAACGGCGTGGTGATGACCTCATCCCCCGGGCCGATCCCCATCGCCATCAGCGATACCAATAGCGCGTCGGTCCCCGAGGAGACCCCCACCGCGTGCTTCACCCCGCAGTAGTCAGCCAACTCCTGCTCAAACTTCTGGACGAATTTGCCCAGGATAAACTGACCCGACCGGGTCACCTCCTCAAACACCTGCCGAAGCTGGGGCAGGAGGGATTCGTGTTGCCTGTTTAAGTCTAATAGGGGTACTGTCATGGTGGTTCGCACTTCCTTGTGGTCAGGGCCAAAGGATAGTCTCCCGCAGACCCCAAGCCAAGGCGGCATCCCCCCCGGTGTCCCCCGACATCCTCCCGGTCAATCTCCGAGTCAACCTCCGGGCACTGTTACAGCGGTGAGACTTGACAACGCGCCACCCGCCGAGGAGCCTAGACCCTTTCCGATGTACCTATACGGGGTATCGATGAGTCAGGGTTCAAACAAGAACTTCATGTGCCCGCATTGCCGCAAGCGGTTTCAGTGGTCGCCCAAGATCGCCGACCGCAAGGCCCAGTGCCCAAGCTGCGCTAAAAAAATCCGCATCCCTATGGTGCCCGGCCGGGTTGCCGAGGCCATCGACCCCCTGCCGCAGACACACGAAAACCAGCCTCAGCCCGAGTCGGACACCTACGACCTGGACCTCACCGGGATCGATGAATCGATCGTCGAGGCCCCGCCCAGCGCCGCCCAGCAGGCCGCCGCCCAGACCGGCCGATGCCCCGCGTGCAACCAGTCCATCAACTCCGGTGCCGTCATCTGCATCAAGTGCGGCTACAACCTCAAAAAAGGCAAACGCCTGCAGACCGCCATCGCCGACAGCGACGCACCCGATTCACCGCCCGTCGATATCCCCGGCGGCGCCCTGGCTTCGGTCGGGACCAGCCCCATCGCACAAGCATTAGCTGGCCGCAAAGACGAGCTTCAGCCAAGCAAGCTCATCGAGCTGTGGCTGCCTATCGCGTTCCTGGTACTCGGGGTCGCGTTCACCTTCTTCATCACCTGGGCATTCGAGGACATCCTCACCGAGCAGGTCGGATGGATGCCCCGTGTGTTCATCGGCCTGGGGGCACAGATCGTCCTCGTCGTGCCGATCATGTTGTTCGCAGCAACCATCACCGTACAAATGCTCGGCTCCAGCTTCGGGGCGCTGATGCCGGGCGTATTCAAGCTCACGTCGATCGCGGTAGGGCCGCTGGGTGTGGCCGATGCGCTGCTGCTATTAATGATCCCCGGCGCGATGGCCCTGAGCATGACCGCAGCGGCCTCGATGTATGCCGCGATCTATGTGATCTTCTGTGCGCCGTTTCTTTTCCTGCTGTTCGACCTGGAATACGTCGAGGTCATGCTGACCACCGCCGGCATCGTCCTGTTCCGGCTGATGGTGATGGGCGGCATCTGGGCCATGGTCGTCACACTCAGGCCCTGACACAGCATCCAATCCCCCGCAGGTTATTCACTCTCGGCTGAGCCGCTTGACTTCCTCGCCACCAAGCAGGTCGATCGCTTCGCGCAACATCGCCGGGACTTTCTCAGCAAACGGCGAATCACCCGCCGCCTTAATTAACGCCACCGCGTCTACGTTGTCCAGGTTCCCAGGCTTGCCCCCGGGGAACCAGGCGTCGGCATTACCTAAAAGATTAAACCGCATCTTCCCGTACTCGATCATGTCCCATCCAACAGCCATGTTCCGCAGCCACAGCATGATCTCCAGATTCAACTCCCCGGGAACCCGCGTGTGATCCACCGGCATACCCTTGGCCGTGTGCTCGGGGTGGTCCACACCGGTCGCCTCACGCATCGCTTGCGCCAACTTTGCATCGATCGGCCCGGTCAATTCCTTCGCCTTATCAAACAGCGACAACGCCTTCATATGCAGATCAAAATCCCCAGGCCTCGCCGCACCGACACTCAACGTATGCACCTTGTCCTGCATCAGACAAAACAGGTCATTGAATACGATCGGGTGTAACGGCTCGCACAGTTCCGCCAACTTATCCGACGGCTTGTACAGCATCCCCCCCTTGTCCGACGGGCTGATGATGAAGATACCCATATCCCGACGGGCCGCCTCCTCAATCGCCGCCCAGTTACGGCGGAAGATGTAATACCAATGCAAGTTCACATAATCGAACCCCTTGCCCGTCTCAGGCTCGCCGTGGCGGATCGTATCGAGGATGACATCCAATGGGCCATGCGTCGAGAACCCGACAAACCGCAGCTTCCCCTCACGCCTCAATTCCTGCGCCACATCGAAACACCCCCCAGCATTGCACGCCCACTCGTAACTCTCACGGTCATTAATCCCATGCAAACCAAACAGATCGACGTGATCCAGTTGCAGACGTTCCAATGACTCCAAAAAATTCTTACGGAACACCTCCGGGTCTTTCTCAAGCCCAACCTTGGTCTGCACAATGATCTTGTCACGCGGCAGCTTCGGCAGCACCAGCCCCAACTGCCGTTCGCTTGGCCCGTACCCCCGCGCCGTCTCGATGTGGTTGATCCCCAACTCCACAGCCCGATGAATCGTCGCCTCCAGGTTATCCTGGAACCCCTCGGCAATCTCATCCAACGGCTTATCCTTCCACCCGTCCTGATACCGCATCCCACCACAACTGAACACAGGCATCTCTAGCCCGGTCCGGCCAAAGCGCCGGCGCATCATCGGAACCGTCGTCGGGTCAAAATCAGTCAGTGTCTGTGTCGGCATTCGTTGGGCTTCTTCGTGGTTATGTGTTTCGTAAGGTGCGAGTGCCAAGTTTACTCAAACTGACCGACGGGAGGGGAATTAGCCACGAAAAGGCACAAAAAAAACAAAAAAGAACAGGCGTAAAACCTCTCCGCCCCACATGCGTAAAAGATAACTCTTCCGACGCGGTCGTGGATTTTGCTTTTCTTGTGCCTTTTGTGCCTCTTTGTGGCTATCCCCCTGATCTGACGGCGTAAGAAAGTTACTGCGATTGTGCATCGCGCTCCGCCTGCTCGCGTTCCAAACGCTCAAGCCGTTTGCGGCGCTTTTGGCGGCGTTCACGACGAGCCGCACGCTCCTCATCAGTCAGAGGCTTAACCACCGCAGGTTTCACCGGCTCCCCCGGCTCCTTCGACGTCTGCTTCGCATCGGACGGCACCGGCTGCTCGCTGGTTTCCTCTACCGCCACATCTGTCGAATCATCGGTCGTGCCTTGCGCCTGCTCCGCGGGCTTCTTCCCGGCGAGCAGTTCATCTAGCAACCCCCCAAGCAGCACGCCCGCCTCGCCCCCAATCTTATCACCGATCGCGTCCCCCACCACACCCTTGAGCTGGCCCTGCAACGCCGCCTTCGCGATCTCACCGGTCAACAACTTAATATCCAGCGTCGGCCGATCAAACGTCCCGCCCAACGGCACAACAATCACCTGGTCGGGAGATATCGCACCTTGGAGCCACTTGATATTAGACAGCGACGAGCCGGGGATCGTCATCGTCAAATCAAGATGCTCGGTATTCAGATCCACCTCGCCGGAGAAACCAAGCACCACATCACCCATACTCATCGTCAGGTCTTTGTACGACAGCTTCCCCCCATCAAGATTAATCGCCACCGGGCTGAACCTGACATTCAACAAACTCCGACCACCCACACCCAACGCCTCAAGCACATCCTTTAATAACCCCTCCCCACGCAGGTCCAGTTCCCCAAGCTCCAGCGTGATCGCCGCATTCACATCCGAAATCGCCGCGTCACGCCAAGGCACGGAGAACCCCTCCTGCTTCACCGTCACACCGATCGGCAGCCTCCCTGAAATCGCTCCGCCTAAAAACGGGTTCACCTTCTTGAGCATCGTCTGCGACAGCCGAGGCGTCACCTGGAAACTCAACGGCGCATCCGCCTTGAGCGTCCACTTACCATCCTCCACCAACAGCTTCATATCCGCCGACGCCGTCCGACTCTTCAACGTCAGATCAAATCCACCAGTACCGTGATCCTGCTCTTCATCAGATGTTCCAGAGGAGGAAATTCCGGGGGGGGTGTATGAACCGACGACATCGATCCGTGCCCTTGGGCCGACCGCTGCGACCAGTTCGCCCTCCATATCAAATATCGCATCGATCAAATCAATCGGTGCCTGGCGGATGTGCGTGACGGTCTGATACGACGCGGCAGATAGATCCATCTCACCATTGCCACCGATTAGCCCGCTGATGTTCGTGGCGGATTCGATCGCACCCGGTCGCGGCGGATCGCTGGTCCCGCCGGAAGTATTAGGATACTCCACCTTGGCATGCAGCACCACCCGCGTGTCACCCGCCAACCCCCCGCTATTAATATCCACAAGCAGATTCGTGAGTGTCGCCGCCAGCCTGCCGTCCTGATCCAGCATCAACTCAGTACTCTTGAGCCTACCCGTCAGCCTCACCGAGGCCGGATCAAGCGTGTAACCCTGGGAATCATCTTCCCCGCCAGCGGACGTAAGCCGTGCAAACGCCTCACTCACGTCCATCCGCCACGTCGTCGCCCCAGCCAAAGACACCTGCCCACGCCCCGTTTCCTCTTCCGCCTCATCAGCCCCGCCAAACGCCTCCCGATACGCCTCCATCAGCCCCGGCGTCAACGTAAACTTTGCATACGAACCATCCGCCAGATCCGCAGTAAGCTCCTGCTCATCAAAATCAAACCGCCCAATCAACGTCGATGTCAACCCTGTCTCACCGCCCTCAGTCAGCAGGTCCACATCAAACTTCCCGCCCACGCCCGCTCCCTCAGCCCGTGGCCCCGCATGGACATTCACCTGCGCATCCAGCGTCGGCCCAAACGCCCGCGTCGCCAACCCGTGCGTCACCCCCGGCATCAACTCATCCAACACCGCCGCGATCGGCGCGTTGGTCAACGCCCCGTTAATCTTCGCCGTCAACCCCGAAGTATTAAGTTGCTGTTCCCCATCGATCAGGTCAGCCAACTCGATGTCCAGGCTCACCCCACCCGGCTTGCCGTTGATCGAACTGGTGGTCTTAAATTGACCCGTCATCAACGAGCCTAATCGCGCAGTCTGAATCCCTCCAGACGTACCTTTCAGCGACACCACACCAACCTCGTCGATCCGCAGACTCACATCACCAATCGTCATTTTCAGATCAACACGCGCATCCGCCAAAGCCAACCCGTCATCACTGATCGGCAAACCAAAACCCACCAACTCAATCGCCACATCCACCGGCTCGCCAAGCGTACTCGCTGGCTTGTCACCCTCAGCCGACAGCACCGCCCAGGCCTGCGGCGTCACCGTAAGGCGCACATGCGATGCACCCACACCCGCAAGCCCCGCATCATCAAACGCCAGCTCCCCGCCGATATCCATATGCTCGCTGACCACCTCAACCGTCGCCGACCCGCCCCCAGCCGTCACCTCGCCCTGAACCCGGCCATTAATCATCGGCCCAAGCAACGCCGTCAACTTCCCGCCTTGATCCATCAACTCATCCAGCAATCCCGTCGGCAAATCCGCCACCGCAACATTCCCCCGCGCAGTCGCAGCGTCCGGCTGGTACACACCGCTTGCATCAAACAGCCCATCCACCTGCGCATCCGCCGTCACCGTCCCCTTGCGGTCAGCCCGGCTAAGCTCCGCGCTGAGTTTCATGACCAGATGCTCCGGGTCGCCCGCCAACACATCCGCCTCGGACACACTCAGCCGAACCGGCTCATCGACACCGGCCGCCCGGTATGAAATATCTATATCACGCAACACCAGATCAAACGACAACCCCTCCGGCCAGGCCGCTGCGCTCCCACCACCGCCCGACCCCGTCTTCCCACCGGACTTCCCCCCGGTAGGTCCCCCGGTCTTCCCCGCCGACCCCGACGCCCCGCCGCTCGCCGCCAACGCCCGCTGCAGGTTCGTCGTCCCATCCTCGTAACCAATAATGTCAGACGTCACCCTTTCAATTCGCACTTCGCCAAGCGTCAACCCACCCCGCACCAACGACCACAACGACGCACCCGGCAAATCAATCTTCCCCACACGCGCCACCTCGACACCATCCGCACCACGCACCACCACACCCGTCAAACTCTGACCGCTCCGCCAGCCGACACTCAAACCATCCATTTCGATTTCGCCGACAATACTGTCATTGACCTTACCCAGCACAAACCCCTTGCCCGCACCCGTACTCACAAACGTCGGCGCAAGCAGCACCAAAACCACCAACACAATCAACAACAACCCACCTGCCACGATCAGCCTACGCAGCCATCGACGTTTAACGCGCTTACCCTTACCGGTTGGCTCTCTCCGCGAAACGACTGCATCTTGTTTCTTTTCATTCATGATGATTCCCCGTCAAAACAACGCGGTTTATCCCCCGACGGTGTCAATTCAGTTTAGCGAGGTTGATCTACCTATATTAGTCGTATCAGAACGGCCCGGGTTCCCAATCCACGACACAAACAGCCCTGACGATGCCGGGGGGCATCATCAGGCGGTGTAACTGAATTGTACGTCGTAATGTAAACCGCGGATTGCCCTAACCCGGGCGATGACCTGAAATCCGCCTACAGCTTATCCGCCGCAATGCTCGCCAGCTCGCTGCGCTCGCTCTTGGCGAGCGTGACGTGCCCGACCAGGGGCTGGCCCTTGAGCCGTTCGATCATGTAGGACAGGCCGTTGCTGGATGCGTCCAGGTACGGGTTGTCGATCTGGGCAACGTCGCCGGTGAGAACGATTTTCGTGCCCTCGCCGACGCGGGAGACGATTGTCTTGACCTCGTGAGGCGTGAGGTTCTGCGCCTCATCAATAATCATAAACTGATGCGGGATCGACCGCCCACGGATATACGTCAAAGGCTCGAGCACCAACTGCCCGGACTCCAACAAAGACTTGATCCGCTGCTCAGCGGGCTTGGAGTCCGCATGCTGAATACCCGCGCCCCGCGTTGACATCAAATAGCTCAAGTTGTCAAAAATCGGCTGCATCCACGCAGACAGCTTCTCGTCCTTATCACCCGGCAGATACCCGATATCCTTGCCCATCGGCATGATCGGCCGAGCAACCAGCATCTTGTCGTAACGCTTCTCTACAAAAGTCTTCGCCATACCCGCCGCGATCGCCAGCAGCGTCTTGCCCGTGCCCGCCGACCCCAGCAGGGTGACCAGCTTGACCTCATCATCCAATAGCAGGTCCATCGCCATGGTCTGCTGGACGTTACGTGCCATGATCCCATACACCGGCTTGCGCGGGCCGTGGATCGGGATCGCGTGGTCGGTGTCAGCCAACCTCCGCGCGATGCCCGTATGCGATTCATCAACCGGGTCTTTAAGAATCAAGAACTGGTTGGCGTACAACTCGTGCCTGATCTCCTCGCCTTCCTCGGTGTGTTGAATCAGGTGCGGGGCAAGCTCGTGGGTCTCGATCTGCTTCTCTTCATACAACGTATCAATGATCGAGGGCGGAACATCCAACGAAAGATAGCCGGCATACAACCGATCGCTATCGACCTTCTGCGCCTCGAAGTCCTCGGTCTGTATCCCAAGCGCATCGGACTTCAGCCGAACGTTGATGTCCTTGGTAATCAAAACGGTGCGCAGGCCGCGTTCTTTAAGCCCCCACGCCACACCGATGATCCGGTTGTCCGGCAGATCTTCCTTCAGCCAGACAGGCCGATCCTCCACCGCAAACTCAACCCGGATCCGCCCACCGTGCCCGTTCCACTTCACGCCCTGCGTCAGGTGCCCCTTGGCACGCAACCGGTCGAGCTGACGGATCACCTCGCGCGCCGAGCGCCCGTTGTCATCGTTCATACTCTTGAACTTGTCCAACTCCTCGAGGACCGTGAAAGGGATCACGACCTCGTTGTCGTCAAACATGTACAGCGCCGCGGAATTGTGCAGCAGGACATTGGTGTCCAGAACGAAGTGCTTGACCGATTTGTCACGGCTCTCATCTGTCGTAGGCAACTGGTTTTCTCCAATGGCCGGAGGCTTGATCGTAGTACTCATAAAATCGGGCCATCCCCTCTAAGATAAGTATCGGATCATTCTAGGTGGGTCTTACGGGCCGGGCATGAACCGCCTAAGCCCCTGCCTCACAGCCCTTTATACGCAGCACACAAACGACCGGTTCGCCTGCCTGCCGGTTATCGGGCCTTGACACCGCCAAACGAAGCACCGCAGCCATTCTTATGCAGAATATCCACATCGACGAACCCAACCCGACGCATCAGATCCAGTTGATATACCACTGGCTTAGGCGTGTCTTCCTTCTCCATGTAATCGAACACCGCATCACGGTATGACGCATCGCGCAGCGACACCAGGTAATCCCCGTACCGCCGCATGGCCATCGCCTGCACCTTCGAGTGAGACTGCGCGACAAGATCGAAAATCCAGAACGACCCGCCGGGCTTGATGCACCGATATGTCTTCTCAAACACCGCTTCCCACTGATCGTCCGACCGCAGGTGATGCAACACCGCCGCCGCAACAACGATGTCATAATTCGCTTCGCCCAACTCTGCCTCACGCACATCCGCCTGCAACGTCACAACACGCCCAGCCGTCGCTTCGCCCACACGCTGCGATGCGCGGCCCAACATCGGCTTGCTCAGGTCCAGCAACGTCACATCCATCCCCGGCAACTTCTCCAACAGCCTCAAACTGTAATTCCCCGCCCCGCAACCAATATCCAACACAGCTCTTGCGCCCGGTGTTACCAACGACGCAGCCTCCGCGATCAAATCCATCATCATCAGCGCATCGACCATCGCCGCCTGACCGGTGTCGAGGTTACTGAAACGCTCGACATCGCGATCGAAACGTGTACGGATTTCTTCCACCGTAGACTTAGCGGTCACCACGCGCCCCCTTCCAATCCTCCGCCAGCATCGAGTACTGCACCGTGTCTACGAACTCACCCTGTAACAAGTCCGATTTACGGAACACGCCGACACGTTGAAAACCGAGCCGTTCCGGCACTGCCTGACTCTTTGTGTTCCCCGTGGCGGTATGAATCGTCACCCGGTTCATACCCATATCAACCAGTAGGCAATCCACCACCGCCCGGGTGGCGCGCGTCACGATACCCCGACCCTGCGCGGACGCTATCAACCAGTAACCGACCTCGGCACTGAGGTTTTTCGTGTCCGCCGGCGCATTTCCAACCCCACCCACAAACTGTCCCTGATACACCATCTCCAGAGCCAGGCCCCTGCCCTGAGCCAACTTCGCGAGGTTGTCCCTCAAAAAATTTACCGCGTCGCCCAGTGCATAACCCGGCGCACACCAACTCAACCAACGCTCGATGTGCCCACGGTCACCTTCAATTAACGCGTACATCGCCTCCGCTTGGCGCAGCTCAGGCAGACGCAACACCAACTCATCATCAACCCGGTACGTCAAAGCGAACGCCGGCGAGGTTACCTCCCAGTCCCCCGTCAACAGCCCAAACTCCATCGCGTCCCAGTACTTCCCATCCGCCAACCAGGCCTGCCGTGACACGCCCTCGCGCGTCAGGCCAAGCCTTTCAGCAACCGCCAGACTCGCCTTATTCTCCGGCGCAACACGTACATTGATCCGGTTAAAACCCAAGTCACGGAAGGTGATATCACACATCGCCCGCACCGCGCGCGTCGCCGCGCCCCTGCCCCGCGCCGACTCCGCCAACCAATAACCAACCTCAACCTGCTTATTCACCATGTCAGGCCGAATATGAAATACCACACCCACCAATTCACCATCCAGCTCGATACCCAGGCTCATGCACCCGGTCTCAGCCGTCTGCGCGACCCATCGCCCAATATGCCCACGCAACACCTCCGCATCCGTCACCTCGTTCACCCAACGCATCCAGGGCAATAGCGCATCACGGTTCGCATCCACCACCACATACAGTTCCTCGGCGTGGCGTGGCTCGATCAAGCGCAGCGTGATCTCGTCGTCGATCTTGTAAGTAAAGTTCATGGCTGCGCCACTTTCGTACCGGGCGGGCCATCCCCGTTCATCGTCGTCGCATTGACCTGCCGATCCTCCGTCGTCTTGATCCGGTTGATCGCGGAGAGATAAGCCTTCACCGCCGCTTCGATGACGTCGGTACTCAAGCCCCGGCCACGGACCTTGCGGTTGTTGTGGCGGACCTGCACCGTGGCCTCACCCTGCGCATCCTTACCCCCGGTGATCGCACGGGTCTGGTAGTCTTCGAGTATGACCTTCACGCCTGTAATCCGCTGGATCGCCGAGTAGCAGGCATCGATCGGGCCGTCACCCGTCGAAGCGTCCGTCTTCTCAACCCCCGATGAATCGCGCAGCACGATCGTCGCCGTCGCGATCACGCCCGTACCACTTGTCACCTGGAAGCGCACCAGTTCCCACAACCGCCGACCGGTCGCCAACTGCTCATCCAGGATCGCCTCGATGTCCTCGTCGTAAATATCCTTCTTCTTATCAGCCAGAGCCTTGAAAGATTCATAGACCTTGTCCAGCGCCTCACCCTCGATCGAATAGCCCAATTCGGTGATCCGATCGCCCAGCGCGTGTCGCCCCGAGTGCTTGCCCAGCACCAATTTAGACTCCGGCACGCCGATGCTTAACGGGTCCATGATCTCGTAGGTATTGCGGTTCTTGAGCATCCCGTCCTGATGGATGCCCGCCTCGTGCGCGAAAGCGTTTTCGCCAACGATGGCCTTGTTCCGCTGCACCTGCAGGCCGGTGAGGTTCGAGACCATCCGGGAGATCGGGAATATCTTTTTCGTGACGATATTCGTTTCGTATTCCTTGTAATAGTCGGCCCGGGTGCGCAGCGCCATCACGAACTCCTCAAGCGAAGCATTCCCCGCGCGCTCGCCGATCCCGTTGATCGTACACTCCACCTGACGCGCACCTCCCGCGATCGCAGCTAACGAGTTCGCCACCGCCAGCCCCAAATCGTTGTGGCAATGCGACGATAAATATATCCCATCGCGGTCGATCTGCGGCAGCTTTTCACGAACATACGAGAAAATATGCCCATACTCCTCGGGCACCGCATACCCCACCGTGTCCGGGATATTCACCGTCGTCGCACCCGCCTCAATCACCGCAGCGGTGACATCGACCAGGTAATTCAATTCCGTCCGCGACCCGTCCTCCGGGCTGAACTCCACATCATCCACAAACTGCCTCGCACGTCTGACCGAATCGACCGACAGCGTGACGATCTCCTCGAACGCCTTCTTCAATTTGTGCTCACGATGGATCCGACTGGTCGCACAAAACACATGGATACGCGGGTTATTCGCACCCTTAAGCGCCTCCCCCGCCCGATCAATATCGCGCGGCACGCAGCGGGACAACCCCGTGACAATCGCCCGACCAAGTTCCCTCCCGATCGCGCCCACCGCCTCAAAGTCCCCCTGGCTGGTAATGGGGAACCCCGCCTCGATCACATCCACACCCAACGCCTCAAGCTGACGAGCGATCTCCATCTTCTCCTGATGGTTCAGACTCGCGCCCGGCGACTGCTCACCATCACGCAGCGTCGTATCAAAAATACGGATCGGGATACGCCCCACCCTACCGGGGGCGGAAGTATCGTTGGAGGCAACATTCTGGTCACTGGCATCACTCATCATCATGCTCCATCGCTGAGCCACAAACGGCTATC
Source organism: Planctomycetota bacterium (assembly GCA_024279275.1). GTDB lineage: Bacteria > Planctomycetota > Phycisphaerae > Phycisphaerales > Phycisphaeraceae > JAJRRS01. The sequence continues at coordinate 18,053 of JAJRRS010000097.1, forward strand.
TGGCTAAAGGCTAATTGCTAATTGCTAAAGGCTAATGGCTACCCACACATCCACAAAAAAACCCTGTCGGCTCAAGCCAGACAGGGCGGTTGGTTACAAACTAAACCTTCGCAAGACCCTATCCGGCGCGTGCCATAAGCTCGAGGCTACCCAGCAGCCCTGCTAGCTTATTCGCGGCGGTAAGTGCTGTGCGGTGGTTCATGAGTTCCTCAGTGTACGACATCCAGATGCCCGATGTCAACCCTTTTCCCATCGACTATCGACCCCAAAATGTTGAATACCCTTTTTTACGCCGCTTGCGGCTTAGCGCGACTAACCCCGCGACCCAACACGCCCCCTCACCAACCCCAGCATCACCACCAACACAGCCCCCGTCCCAGGCTCCGGCACCACGGCACCCCCCGCCCACCACGCCAGCGTAAAATCGGGCGTCGCCTCGAACCCCGGCAAAAACGTCACATCCTCGGTAAACACCACACGCAACTTATAATCCCCCGCCGCAGGTATCTCCCAGAACAAGTGCTCAAGATTGTCCACCGTGCTCACCGAACTCCACAACGCCTGCTCCGTCAACGTGTCATCATTGAGCATCAGATACAGATCAAGATTATCCAACGGCAGACCCAACAACGAATCCGTCCCCGGCTCATACACACCCACAATCCCGTTATCCAGATACAACGTCTGCCGATCCCACGCCAGCGTCGCCGAGATAAAGTCCCCCGCCTGTAGCGCATCGCCCAGCAGGTAATCAAAGAACTCACCCTCCACCGTGGCCGACTGTTTATCCCAGCCAATATTCTCAACCGCGCCCGGCCCCTGCTCGCCCGCGTCGTACTGTACCAACGCCCGCGACACATCCAACTGCCCCGCGCCCATCTGGTCATCCAACGGCACATCCTGCGAAGAGTACGCCTCACTCGCCAGCCAATCCTGATCCTCCCGATCCACGATCGTCCGTGTCATCCCAAGCACACCATCGACCTTGTTCACCGAATTAATCATCACCGCACGCATCGTCTCGTTGGACGTGTCCATCCCCTTGTATGTCCCCCACTGCTGCAGCAACGCGCCTGCCCCCGCAACGATCGGCCCGGAGAAACTCGTCCCCGACACCGTCACCCAATCAGAATCAATATCATCTTCCGCTGTGATATTCGGGGCCATGAACTGCGTCACATCCGCGGGAACGAACTGCGATTTATAATTCACCGCCGCACTGCCATCTCGCCCGTCATCGTCTTCCCAGCCGCCAAACGAAGTCACAATCCCCACCCCCGGCGCTAACAGGTCCGGCTTGGCTCGCCCCGCACCGACTTCATCCGTCGGGCCTGTGTTGCTGAACGACGCGACCTTATTGAACGTCTCATCCGTCGCCCCAACCGTCAACCCGTTGTACGCATCCGCCGGCACGGAGAACACAACATTGTCAGGCCCGGAGTTCCCCGCCGGGATCACCACCAGCGTGTCCCGTGCATACGCCAGGTAATCTACCGCCGCGGCAAACGTCGAGTCGCCCTTCGCAAAAGCGCTGGCGGTCTGATCCTCGATCAATAAAATACTCGCACCGCCCGCCGTCAGATCAAAACTCGCCTGGATCGCGCCGTCGGTATTTTTATCAAGATTACTCTCCCAGAACTTCCCAATATCCAGCGTAGCGCCCGGCGAAATCCCGATGTGCCCGGTCTACACACCCTGGGAATCCAACCCATTACTGACCATCACCCCGGCGACCGCAGTAGCGTGCAGATCATTCACCCAGACGCGTTGGCCGTTGATTGTGTTGAATGCGAAAAACTCGGTGCCCGGATCAAGCAACCCCTCGCCGGAGTAATCGGTTTGGGAGACGATCTTGCCCGCAAGTGCCGGGTGGTCCGGATCGATCTGCGTATCCACATCCGCGATACGAATCCCGCTGCCGTCGATCACCTGCCCGCCGATCGTGTAGGCCGAGAGCTGCCCCGGCGACGCCCCCACCGCCTGCACCGCCAACTCCACCGCCTGCGCAGACTCGCCGCCACACGCCACAGCCAGCGCGACCGCCATGCAAACAGCCTTCCAGGATCGTCTCATCCGCCTCTCCATCGGGCCAACCAAACCGCCGGCCCACAGGCAATTAAACCCCGCCACGGGAACGAATCAAGCTAATTGATTATACTACCTCGTCTTTGGCCGCCTCAGCTTAAAATAGGCGCATCCAAACCCCCCAGATTCACAAGCGATCCGCATACACAACCCGTTACAAACAATAGACATCGGAGCTTTACCATGACACAGACCGCAACCCCCGATTCCCCCGACTCCCCCAGCACCCCGGGAGCCGCCGGCCAGCCCATCACCTTCAAGGACGGCCAGTACGACATCCCCAACCACCCCATCATCCCCTTCATCGAAGGCGACGGCATCGGCCCTGACATCTGGGCCGCCAGCCAACGCGTCTTCGACGCCGCCGTCCAAAAAGCCTACGCCGGAGAAAAATCCATCGCATGGAAAGAAGTCCTCGCAGGCGAAAAAGCATTCGACAAAACCGGTAGCTGGCTCCCCGAAGAAACACTCGAAGCCTTCAAGACCTTCCACGTCGGCATCAAGGGGCCACTAACCACCCCCGTCGGCGGCGGCATCCGTTCCCTGAACGTCGCCCTCCGCCAGATACTCGACCTCTACACCTGCCTCCGCCCCGTCCGCTGGTTCACAGGCGTCCCCTCCCCCGTCAAACGACCCGACCTCACCGACATGGTCATCTACCGCGAAAACTCCGAAGACATCTACGCAGGCATCGAGTTTGAACAAGGCACCGACGACTGCAACAAGTTCCGCAAACTACTCGAAGAAAACTTCCCCGAGCCTTTCAAGAAGGTCCGCTTCCCCGACACCACCGGCTTCGGCATCAAGCCCGTCTCACAGCAAGGCACCGAACGCCTCGTTAAAGCAGCCATCCAATACGCCATCGACAACGAACGCGACTCCGTCACCCTCGTCCACAAGGGCAACATCATGAAGTTCACCGAAGGCGCCTTCCGCGACTGGGGCTACCAGACCGCCAAGGACCACTTCGGCGCAACCGAACTCGACGGCGGCCCATGGTGCTCATTCAAAAGCCCCAAAAACGGCCAACCCATCATCATCAAAGACGTCATCGCCGACGCCATGCTCCAACAAATCCTTACCCGCCCCGCTGAATACAGCGTCCTGGCCACACTCAACCTCAACGGCGACTACATCTCCGATGCACTCGCCGCCTGCGTCGGCGGCATCGGCATCGCCCCAGGCGCCAACATCAACTACGACACCGGCTGCGCCATCTTCGAAGCCACCCACGGCACCGCACCCAAGTACGCCGGCCAAGACAAGGTCAACCCCGGCTCCGTCATCCTCTCCGGCGAAATGATGTTCCGCCATATGGGCTGGACCGAACCCGCCGACCTCATCATCAAGGGCATCAACGGCGCCATCGCCGCCAAAACCGTCACCTACGACTTCGAGCGCCAGATGGACGACGCCAAACTCCTAAAGTGCAGCGAGTTCGGCGACGCGATTATTGAGCATATGGGGTAAACGACATAATCACTCCGGAAAACGCGATAAGACACGGCGCTTCTTGGGATCATAATCCACACTCCGATCCTCTATGAAGCGACGCGACTTGTCGCGCTTTTGATGCGCTGGTTATACTCCCTCACATGATCCTGGGGTTCCACTTCATCTTCAGCGCCTACGGCTTCTGGCTCCCCAACGACCCACGAGGATCATGGTCCACCACCATCCGCAAATTTGATCTGCTCAAATTCGGAACCGCCACCAAGACCGATGCAACCCGTTCGGTCGCAGCCGAACCCCATGACTACCGACGACGATTACACGCAAAACAGGCGTTGCGATGCCCGCCTGTACGATTCAGCGGACAACAGGCCCGGGCGATCGCCAATGGTTTCGCACAGGTGGTTGCAAAGCAACACTACGCCGTCCACGCACTGGCCATCATGCCGGACCACGTCCACCTGTTGATGCAACACCACGCCACAGATGTAGACCGCATCGCAACACAGTTCAAGGCAAGAGCAACCGCCCGACTCAACGCGGAAGGCCTGCACCCGATGGCACGCTACCCAAGAACGAACAGCAGCCTCCCGTCACCCTGGGCACGCAAACACTGGTGCCCGTTCATCCGATCCAGGGAACACATGCGTGCAGCAATCCGTTACGTCGAAAACAACCCAGCTAAAGCTGGGTTCAAACCACAACGGTGGCGATTAGTAACTCCCTACAAAGAATAACGCGACAAGTCGCGTCGCTTCTTGATGATCTGACCACACCTCCTATGAAGCGCCGCGACTTGTCGCGTCTCCCTGTCCGCCCCCCAACACCTCCCCCACCACCTCTCTCAAAACTTCCATCTGCCCCCGCGCCAACCGCTGCCCAACCTGTGCCGACCACCACACCGCAACCGTCGCGACCACGCTCAACCCGACGCCCCACAGCGCCGTCGGCGGGCTTTCCGTTACCCATTGGGCATAAGCAAAACACGCGGCGAACATGGCAAATGTCACCAGGCCGAAGTACCCCGCCATGTACGCCGTCCAGATATTCGGATGCGGCATAAATCGGCCACGCACGGTCGCCGTCCCGCCGTCGGCTTCAGATTCATCTTCTTCTTCCAAAACCTCCATATCCAGCCACGGCGACCAGAAGTGCCGATCTTTTTCACTAACCGTCAGCATGATGTGTTTGCCGACGATCTTGCCGGTGAACCGCCCGTCGGGGTGCTCGACCAAGCCACGGATACGCTCGATCGCCTGATCGTGCGTAAGGTTCACAGCCAACAAAAAACTCGGCCTCATCTTCGGGATCGACATGAAACGGCTCCTGATAACGGGCCGGCATCATCCGCTGTCAGGCGTGCCGAATCAAGCCGGGCCGGCGTCTGACCGATCTGATACATTAGACCCTTATGTCCAAAGATAAGAAGAAAAAACCCAAGGGCGCAGCCAAGCGTAAGAAAAAGAACGACACCCCGGACACCCCGGATGCGCCGAACACCTCAGACGTGCCCACCAAGCCGTCTAAGTCCGGGAAGCTGCCGCGCAAGTTCTATGAAGAGGAGTTGCTGCGTCTTCAAGCCGAGTTGGTCAAGCTCCAATCCTGGGTGCGTGACAAAAAACTCAAGGTCATCGTCATCTTCGAGGGCCGGGACGCGGCCGGCAAGGGCGGGGTCATCAAACGCATCACCGAACGCATCAGCCCGCGCACCTTCCGGGTCGTCGCGCTAGGCACGCCCACCGAGCGCGAAAAATCCCAGTGGTACTTCCAGCGTTACGCATCGCACCTCCCCGCCGCAGGTGAAGTCGTGCTCTTTGATCGCAGTTGGTACAACCGCGCAGGCGTCGAACACGTCATGAACTTCTGCACCGACGACCAGTACCAGGAGTTCCTCCGCTCCTGCCCGCAGTTCGAGCGCATGCTCGTCCTCTCGGGCATCCAGATCGTCAAGTACTGGTTCTCCGTCAGCGATGATGTGCAGGAAAAACGCTTCCAGGCCCGCATCCATGACCCGACCAAGCTCTGGAAGCTAAGCCCCATGGACCTGAAATCCCGCACCAAGTGGGTCGAGTATTCCAAGGCCAAGGACGAGATGTTCAAGTACACCGACACCAGCATCGCCCCCTGGTACGTCGTTGATGCAGACGACAAACGCCGCGCCCGGCTGAACACCATCCGCCACCTGTTAAGCCTGGTCCCCTACGAAGATTCGCCCGCCAAACCGATCAAGCTCCCCAAACGCCAGGAAGACCAGGGCTACCGCCGACCACCCAAGTCGGCCCAACGCTACATCCCCAATTTTTATTGATCCCCGTGTCACCACGCCCGCCTGTCGTGAAGTAAATCCATCGGCTACAATCCGCCCCACACGAACGTAAAGGGGATGGAGCCAGATGGAATACACGTCACCCGTCGAATACAACGAAGAACGCATCCACGCCGCCGCCGTCTATTGCAGCGACGGACGCGTCGGCGAACACTTCGACGACTTCCTTAAAAACGGCCTGCAACTCCCACGCTACGACCGAGTCGCACTCCCCGGCGGCCCCGCGCGCCTCGCCGGATACGCCGACGACGCCTCCCACCAACAGGCGGTACTCGACGAGCTACGCTTCCTCATCGAGGCTCACAGCCTCAACCGCGTCGTGCTGATCCAGCATCAGGACTGCGCTTTCTATCAACAACGTCTGGGAGTCCAAGGCGAAACCCTGCACCACATGCAGGACACCGACCTCACCAAAGCAGCCCACGTCATACGCGACGCCACCGGCCTGACTCATATCGAAGGCTACTACGCAGGACATTCCGCAAAAGGCATGCGTTTCCAACCGGTCCCACTGGACACAGACAACTCAGCAAGCCCCGCGACGGACCCTGCTCCGAAGCACACCTAATAACCCAACCCCAAACAACACCGCAACACCCGGCTCAGGAACATTCGACAACGCCTCCCCCCCGGCCTCTCCCCCCGGCGGCGTCCCCGCATTCCAATTACCCAACACCGTATTAAGATCCTCGATACCAACAAACCCGTCATTGCTCGCATCCCCCTGTGATTCGTCGCCGGGGATGACCGACAGATTCCACTTGGCCAGCACGATGTTCAAGTCATTGATCCCCACAAACCCGTCATAATCAAAATCCCCTTCAATCGGCGCAGCCGAGTAGATACCCGACACGTCCACAACCATCAGCCCGCCCTCGGTATCACTAAGCAACACCCGGTCGGAACCCAGAAACGGGAACACCCCCCAGTTACCCTGAAAACTGCCCGGCTGCCCCGCCAGTGTGTCATACGCACCGACCAGCGGCGCGGCCGCAGGGTCGCTCAGATCAAATATCGTCAGCCCCGCCTGATACCACGACACGAACAGCTTATCCCCCACCACCACAGGGTTATGCGGACTCCGCGCATTGATGCCCAGCGAATTGCCCGTGATCGTCTTCAGCAACACCGGGTCGTCCGGATCGTTCACCTGATCGATGTTTGAGATGTCATAAATACGCAACTGCCCCCCGTCGCGCTCCTGGCCCACGACCAACGTATTCCCATCCACCGAAGACCAATTGCTGTGCGTCCGAGGCCCGGTTGTAAACGCCTTGAGTAAAGGCGGGTCCACCGTCCCCACGTTGGTAATGTCATAGATACTCGTCGTCCCCCCGCTGCTGGTGCTCGAACCCTTGCTCGAGGTGTACAGCCGACCGTCCCGAACCGTAATATCATGGACACCCTCGCCCGGCGTATTCAGGATGATGTTCCGCACAAATACCGGGTTCGCCGGGTCGCTGATGTCCAGCACCTTCACCGCCGCGTTGCTGTTGTCCGCCTGGTAGACGTAATCACCATCCAAAAAGATGTTGTGGATGTCATTAAACCCGCCCTGCACCGAAGTCGCTTTCTTAATCAGCGTGGGGTTCGTCGGGTCTGATAGATCAACGATGTGCATGCCCTGATTGTCGTCGCTCGCAAAGTAGCCGACCCCGTTACGCGTCTTCACATCCTTAAACACGCCGCCCTGATACGTCGACACAAGCACCGGGTTCGTCGGGTCCGCAATATTAAAAATACGCACACCCGTCGTCATATACGACCCCATGTAGGCGTAATCCCCTTCGCCCCACACATCCCCATACCGGCTGGTCCCGGTCAACGGGTCGTTGCTCCCCTGCAGCGTCACGTTAAACGTCAGGTCCGCACCCGGCGCCCCTAAACAGGCAACCAGCACGCACAACCCCGCCACCACACGCACACGCAACCCACGATATACACACGCACACACCGCCGGCCTGGAGTCGGTTCTTCGTTTGATCATCCGTTGGTCCCAAATGAAAATATAACTGAATACCAACCATCACTTTACCATGGATACCACTACTTTCAACGCCCGCCAACACAATCGAAACGATTCCTTTACTTTTCCGCCAACACAAAGATTCCCCCTTGGGGATCAGACCCGCAGTGGTAAAATAGGGGGCTGGAAAAAATTAATCAATGGAAGATGCAACAGAGGAAATCAGATCAAGATGAGCGAAGCAGAAATCGTCAGCAACCTACGCAAGCAACACATACCCAACACACCCGACAACGGACACAACGGCCAAAACCAGAACGCAGACCACCCCCTGTCAGACGCCATCCAACAGGTGATCACCGTGGCCGGCGGCGACCCGGAAACCACCGCCGCCAAACGCATACGAGAGCTGATCCACACCGCGACCAAACTCCTGGCCGACGGCGCGGACGACGGCGAACTCAAACTCATCAGCCGAAGCATCAAGGAATTACGCTACGCACTGAAAATCTTCCGCCCCTATCAGGACACCCCCAAAATCTCAATCTTCGGCTCAGCACGCACGCAAGAAAACCACCCCACCTACCAGGCCGCAGCCACCTTCGGCAAACTCATGGCAGACAGCGGATGGATGGTCATCACCGGCGCAGGCGGAGGCATCATGGCCGCTGGCAACGGCGGCGCGGGACGTGAAGCATCCTTCGGCGTATCCATCCGCCTCCCCTTCGAGACCAACGCCAACGAACACATCGTCGGCGACCCCAAACTAATCAACTTCCGCTACTTCTTCACACGCAAACTCATGTTCATGTGGCAATCAAAAGCCGTCGCACTCTTCGCTGGCGGCTTCGGCACACAAGACGAAGGCTTCGAGGCGCTCACACTCATACAGACCGGCAAAGCCCCCACCATCCCCATCGTCATGGTCGATGCCCCAGGCCTGACCTACTGGAAACGCTGGGACCAATACGTCCGCGAAGAACTACTCACCGCCGGCCTCATCAACAAAGAAGACCTCAGCCTCTACCGCGTCTACGACAACCCCCAGGACGCCGCCCAGCACGTCATGGAATTCTACCGCAACTACCACTCCCAGCGGTTCGTCAACGACACCCTCCTCTTCCGCATGCATCGCCCGCTCCGCGACGCACAGATAGACGCACTGAACGAAGAATTCGCCGACCTCATCAAAGAAGGAAAGATCGAACAGACCGGCCCGATGGAGCAGGAAAAAGACCACCGCGAACTCCCAAGGATCCGCTTCATCTTCGCCAAGCGAGCCTACGGCAAACTGCGCATGATGATCGACCGCATCAACGAGATGGACAAACTCAACGCCGAGTGAACCCAATCTTCACACCCCACCGCCCAATATCATATTCACATCAAAGAAACCCACGTTCGCCGAACGTGGGTTTCTTATTGAATAACCACACAAAAATATGGACTGAACAAGTCCCAGAAATTCGTAACACCGCCCGCCGACACCCGCACCTACCAGTCATACATCAGGCACGCCGGGATCGCACCCTCGACCAACCGAGCACGCAATTCACAATGCCCATCGCCGCGCTGGCTGGACCCCACTATCTGAACACGAAACGGCTCAGCACGAACCTGCGGCGTGCGGATACTGACCGTCACCCCAACCTCCGCTGACACCTCGGATGTAAACGCAAGCCCGCCCCCGCTGACGTTCACCACCTGGGCGTGCCTGAGTACCGAGCGTGTCTGCCCAAACCCGTCAATCACCGCCGCATTGATCAGACCTTCACCCGCAACACGCGGCGATCCCCGCCGATCATCTCCGTCCCATCTCGGTTGATTTTCCATCTTATACGCCTTCATCTTAATCCCAGCGCGCATGTACGGCGCATGTTAGGCATTGCGCTATGGGTGGGTTGGTGCGATGATGTGGCCTTCACGACACGGAGGTCCACGCCATGCATATCCAAACACACGAACCGATCGAACA
>JAJRRS010000098.1 GCA_024279275.1 Planctomycetota bacterium
ACCTAAGCAACCGTATCTTCGCTGATCAGGACGAACTGTGGGACGCATGCGTGGTGGCCTGGAACCACCTGGGTCCCCAACGCCTGGCCAGCATCTGCCACACCGATTGGGTCGCGCTGGAATTAAGATGAAGGCGTATAAAAATATGAAAACAGGAAATTAATAAAGCAGGGAATCAGGAAATTGAGAAATAGGAAAGGAAGGGGATCGCGACAAGTCACGTCGCTTCGGAGAGACCTCTGATACCTGAAATCCACCCGCCCCTTCGCGGACTCAGGAGCGGCGTTGTTGGGAAATATAATCCAGACCCGATACCCGAATTTTATCCTTCGTGTGCGGGGAGGTAATATTTTTGTGTGTACTCGCCGACCATGCGGTTGGTGTTGAAGGTGCCGGGGACGGTTTTCATGGAGTTGGCCATGACCTTGCACCACCGCGTCGGCAGGCCTGCGCGGTTGCGTGTGTAGAAGCTGGGGAGGATGGTTTTTTCTAATAGCGTGTAGAGGCAGTCGGCGTCGTAGTCGTCTTGCTTGCGTCGGCTGGTGAATTCACGGCCGTCACCGATCGCGTAGCCGTTGCGTTTGTTGTAGCCCTCGGGCCACCAGCCGTCGAGGACGGAGAGGTTGACGCCGCCGTGCAGGGGAGGTTTCATGCCGCTTGTGCCGGAGGCTTCCATGGGGCGTAGGGGGTTGTTCAGCCAGATGTCGGCTCCGCTGGTGAGCATGCGTCCAACCTGCATGTCGTAGTTTTCGATGACGGCGACACGACCTTTAAACCCGGGTTTTTTAGAGTGTTTGACGATCTGCTGGAGGAACGCCTGGCCATCCGCGTCGGCGGGGTGGGCTTTGCCGGCGAAGATCAGTTGCACGGGGCGCTTGGAATCGTTGAGGATTTTGATGAGGCGTTTGGCGTCGCGGAAGATCAGAGGGGCGCGTTTGTAGGTGGCGAAGCGTCGTGCGAATCCGATGGTCAGGGCGTCGTCGTGGAGCATATTTTCCGCATCGATGATGTCTTGCGCATTTCCGCCGTGACGGACGGCCTGCTCGACGAGGCGTTGACGAGCGAAGCGGACGAGTCTGCGGCGCAGGGTGTTGCGCAGGGACCATAGTTCGCTGGCGGGGATGCTATCGACTTTGGCCCAGGGGTCGTCAAACGCGCCGGCACCGTTGATGCGTGGTTTGATGTGTTTTTTGTAGAAGGGTTGTGCTTCGGGTGCGAGCCAGGTCTGCCAGTGGATGCCGTTGGTGACGTGGCCGATTGGGACGTCGCTGGTTTTTTTGACATCGAAGAGACCTTGCCACATCTCGCGGGAGACTTCGCCGTGGAGTTTGGCGACGCCGTTACAGCGTTGGCTTAGGCGTAGCGCCAAGGCGGTCATGCACATCAGGGCTTTCTTGTTGCCGGGGTCTTCGCTGCCCAGCTCCATGACGTCGTGCATCTTCAGGGACGAACCCTTGAGTAGTGGCTTGAGGTATTTGCGTGTGAGCGCGGGTGTGAAGCGGTCGTGGCCTGCGGGGACGGGAGTGTGTGTGGTGAAGACGCTGGACTTGCGGACGATGTCGATGGCCTTGTCTTTGCTTTTGCCCTGCTTGAGCAGATCGACGACACGGGATAGTCCACAGAAGGCGGCGTGGCCTTCGTTTTGATGGCAGACGGTGGGCTTGATATTGAGTTTATCCAAGGCGAGCAGGCCGCCGACACCGAGCAATACCTCTTGGCGGATGCGTGTTTCGTTGTTGCCGCCGTAGAGGTGGTGTGTGATCTTGCGGTCGGCGGGTTTGTTGGCGGGGAGGTCGGTGTCCATGAGGAAGAGTTCGACTCGGCCGACATCGACACGCCAGATCTTGACCTTGATTTTGCGTGACGCCATCTTGAGCGAGAAGGTTTTGCCGGTGTCGGTGACGGCGAGTTGGCTGAAGTCGTACTTGGGATAGACGGCAAGTGTGGATCCGTCGGGGTTGATTTCCTGGCGGTAGTAGCCGTGGCGGTAGAGCAGGCCGACGGCGACCAGGGGCGTGCCGATGTCAGAGGCGCTCTTGAGGTGATCGCCTGCGAGGACGCCGAGGCCACCTGAATAGATCGGCAGGGATTCGTGTAGCGCGAACTCGGCACAGAAGTAGGCGACGCGCATGCGCTTTTGTTTTGCGGTGGTGGAGCGTGCGAACCAGGACTTGGTGCGTAGGTAGGTGGCGAGGTCTTTTTCGCGGGCGGTGAGCCTTGCAAGGAAGTCGGGGTCGTGGGTGATTTGATCGAGGCGATAGGCGGGGAGCTGGGCGATGACGGCCAGGGGGTTGCGCCCGGTCGATTCCCAGAGTGTGGGTTCGAGCGAAGCGAAGAGTCGTTGCGTATCAGCATCCCATGTCCAGCGCAGGTTCATCGCCAATGCGCGGAGTCGATCGGTGACGTTAACCGGTTTAACTATTTTGCGTGTCTTGCGCTTGGTGGCTGATTTACCCATTGTTGTGTCCATCTATATAAGGTTGGTGTTGCGTGTGTGTGGATGCGTGGTTTGTGTGAACGTGCGTGTGTATCTGCGTCAGTCTCGGCCGAAGAGTTTGGTTTCTTTGCCGAGTCGTTTGGCGAGGGTTCTGGTGAGTTGGCCGGGTTTGACGCGCCACTGCCAGTTGCCTTTGAGCGTGCCGGGGAGGTTCATCTTGGCCTCGTTGCCCAGGCCGAGAATATCCTGCACCGGAAAGATAGCGGTATCCGCGACGGAACTCAAAGCCAGACGGATCATATCCCAATGGATGGTCCTGGGCGAGCCGGCGGTGTAGAGGAGGGCACGCTGTCGTTCGCTGAGTTGGCCGTTGCGTGATTTGCGGTCGGCCTTGGTAAACCAGCCGCGAGCGGTGTCGTTGTCGTGGGTGCCGGTGTAGACGACGCAGCGTGTGGGGTAGTTATGCGGGGCGTGGTAGCTGTCGTCCTTGCCGAAGGCGCACTGGAGGACGCGCATGCCGGGGAAGGCGAACTTATCGCGTAAGGCCTCGGCCTGGGGGGTGAGCAAACCCAGGTCTTCTGCGATGATCGGGACGTTGCCGAGTTTGCGTTTGAGTGCGACGAAGAGGTCGGCACCGGGGCCTTTGCGCCACTTGCCGCGGAGAGCTGTTTTGTGGTTGGCGGGGACTTCCCAGTATCGGCTAAAGCCCAGGAAGTGGTCGATGCGCACGGCGTCGAACTGTGTGAGGCAGTGGCTAAAGCGGCTGACCCACCAGTCGTAGCCATCGGCTTTGTGTTTACGCCAGTTGTAGAGCGGGTGGTTCCAGATTTGGCCGGTCTTGCTGAATGCGTCGGGGGCGGCACCGGATACGACGGTCGATAGGCCGTTGGATTTCAGGCAAAACAGTTCGGGGCGTGCCCAGACATCACAACTGTCGTGCGCGACGAAGATGGGGATGTCGCCGATGAGTCCGACGCCCTTGCTCCCGCAGTAGCGTTTCAGTTCGGCCCATTGCTTATCGAACTGGAATTGCACGAATGCGTTGAATGTGATTTCGTTGGATAATTTGGTGCGTGCAAGATCGAGGTCGCGCTTGCGGCGTTGGCGCAGGGCAGGCTCCCAGTTCCACCAGCTCTTGCCGCGGTGTGATTTTCGCAGGGCGCAGAAGAGGGTCCAGTCGTCGAGCCAGTCTTTGTTTTTTTCGCGGAAGCGGTCGAGTGCGGCGCGGGAGCGTGGGGGTTTGGCCATGAAGCGGTCGAAGGCGAGGCGTAGCCGGGCTTCGCGGAACTTTCGGGTGGTAGGGAAATCGACTTTTGTGGGGTTGGTATTTTTTAGCGAAGCGATGTCTGCGCGGGTGAGCAGGCCTTGTTCGTGTAGCTTGTGGAGGCTGATGAGGATGGGGTCGCCGGCGAATGAGGAGAAGGCGCTGTAGGGGCAGCCGTGCTGGTCGGCGGGGTTGATCGGGAGCATCTGCCAGGCGTGTTGGTGAGCGTCGGCGAGGAAGTCGGCGAAGCGGTAGGCCTGATCGCCCAGGTCGCCGCAGCCGTGGGGGCCGGGCAGTGAGGTCGGGTGCATGAGTATGCCGCTTGACCGCTGATTTAATTGAAATCGACCACTCAAAACAGACCGCCTCCGACCTATGGGGGAATCAGGCAAGCCCAAGGCACGGGCCAGCATCCGAGCCAAAAAGGATAGCCGCATCCTGCCGCGGCACAAGCGCCCGCTCGGCAGACTCCCCAGACCACCAAACCGGCGTTACAATCCACGCCAGTATCGACCCGTCACATTAAACGGAGCCATCCCATGGATCGGGCAACCTCCCTGCTGATCGTTTTATTACTCATCATCACGCCGACACTCTGCCTGGCTGGGGAAGCTGACCCGGGGCAAGACAAACCGGGGGAACCTGGGGAATCGGGGGCACCGGGGGCACCGGGGGCACCGAAGATTCAGATCAATCTCGGCAACGCTTTGGATTCACTCTCCGGGCAGCAGCCACAGGATTTGTCGGCACAAGGCGAGTCGATGCAGGAGCTGCGCGACCGGTATCGGCTGCTGGCTAGAGAACGCAAAGAGCAGGACAAGACGATCTGGTCCGAGGAACGGCTGGCACAGGAATACGAAGAAACATTCGTGAAGCTGTGGGACGACCTGCGGCGAAGCGGGCACAAGCCCCGCGACTTCTCGGCGTTTGAGTTTGACCAACTTATGATCGGTCAGCCCGGCGAGGTACAGGATCTGATCGAGGGCGTGACACAATCGACGCTGGATCAGGACATCAAGACGCTGAACCACACCCAGTGGCGGGAGCTGGTCGATAAGGTGTTTGATGCGGGCTACCGCGCTGCGCAGAGCGAGTGGCATCACGCGACATTCAGTACGGACGATGAGGGGCGGCGCATTTCGACATTCAGCATCACGATCGACCTGACTCATGCCGACAGCGACAGGCGGCTGACCGTTACCGGGCCGATCCATATCGTGTGGACGGAAGACCTTAATAGCGATGGCAAACACAAGCCCGGGTCGATCGACGCGACGGGGCTTAGATTGTTGTCACGCACCGGCGAGCCGATGTTTCATGTCACCGATCTGGGCAAGGTTCCGTTTGGGGTCGGGCACGATGATATCCTCGCACACGATCTGGATGGCGACGGGTTGATCGACCTGGTGTATCCCAACTCCAACGAGGTGCTGGTCAACCGCGGCGGGGGGCGTTTCGTGCGGGAGAAGCTGTGTGAATTCCCAGTCAAGGTGATCGCTGAGGCGGTGATTGCTGACTTCACCGGGGACGGGACGGTGGACTATCTCGTTGCAGGGACCAACTACGCAGGCTCGGCAGCGCCCAAGCAGTACGGATTATTTTTGTATCGAGGTGACAAGGATGGGCGGTTCGGTGAGCCGGCATCGATAGCGATCAGGCCAAGCGAGATGCCGTTGGTTCTGCCGTCTGCGATGGCGGTCGGGGACATTGATGGCGACGGCGATCTGGATGTGTGGGCGAGTCAATACAAGGCAGCCTACGCCGGGGGGAATTTCCCGACGCCTTACTACGACGCCAACGACGGCTACCCCGGGTATCTGCTACTTAACAACGGCGACGGCACGTTCACCGAGGCCACCGAGGGATCGGGGCTTGCAGAAAAACGATTCCGCCGGGCGTTCCGCGCGTCGTTTGTTGACCTCGACGACGACGGCGATCTGGACCTGCTGGTGGTTTCCGACTTCGCGGGGGCCGATCTTTTTTACAACGACGGGTCGGGGAGGTTTACGGATGTGACGAACTCCGCGCTGGATATCCCCACTAACTTCGGGATGGGGTTGACTTTCGACGACTTCAACGCCGACGGCGTGCTGGATTTTTTTGTCACGGGGATGGCATCGACGACGGCGAGGCGGTTGTCGCAGATGGGGCTGGAGCGTCCCGACCTCTCGGAATACAACGATCAACGGCTGGTCGTCGCCTACGGCAACCGGATGTACCTGGGGCAATCTCAAGGTCGGTTTGTTGAGCCTGATTTCCGTGACCAGGTCGCACGCTCGGGGTGGTCGTGGGGTGTGGCGTCGGCTGATTTTAATAACGATGGGCACCCGGATATCTACGTCGCCAACGGCAATAAGTCTGGGCTGAGCGCCAAGGACTACTGCACGCGCTTCTGGTGTCACGATATCTACTCCGGCGACTCCGATGAAGACCCGGCGCAGTTCAAGGTGTTCACCGATGAGTTAGGTGATTTTTCTGATGCGGGTTTGTCTTGGAACGGCTTTGAGCACAATCATTTGTTCCTGAGCCGGGCCGGGCAGGGTTTTACCAATGCTGGATTTATGATGGGTGTTGCGTTGGAGCAGGACAGCCGGGCTGTGCTGGCGCACGACTTTGATAACGATGGGCGGGTCGATCTGCTGGTGACGACGCGCAACTCCCTGACGGATGCGAAGAATTATAAGCTGCACCTGCTGCTGAACCGGGCCGATCAGGCTGATCGTCACTGGGTGGGTATCCGGCTGGCGGGTGCGCCGGGAGTGTCGCCGCTTGGTGCGAAAGTTACCGTGACCACGGCAAACGGTGAGCGGACCAATGTAGCTGTGTCAGGCGATTCGTACAGCGCCCAGCACGCACCGGTGTTGCACTTTGGGTTAGGCGGTATTGATGCGGTCGAATCGATCGAGGTGCGTTGGCCTGATGGTGAGGTGACGGTGTTGGATGCCCCGGCGGTCGATGCGTATCACAACGTGTCGCCTGTGGGCGCGAGTCAAGTTGAAGTGGTGCCGTAAAAATCGAATGCTTCGGCGGTTCATGGCCCCGTGTGAAAACGTGGGGTTGATGAGTCCATCAACGTATCGGGGTCGCGTGGTGAGGTGGCAGATAGCCCCACCTTGCCAGGTGGAGCTTCGGGGGTGTCAGGTAAATGTTGATTGTTTATCCCAGCGCGCCGGTGCAGCTTGAGCCTGCGCCGGCGGTGCAGCCGAAGCAGTGTGAGGCGGTCTGGATGGATCGGCCGATGAGTTGGTCGGGGGAGTAGTCCCAGAGTTTTTTGCTCTCGGCCTCGACGGTGTGTTCTTCGATACTGCCGGTAGAGCCTAGCCCGGTGCCGTTGCCGTCGATGGGCATCTGTAGCATCTGGTTGAAGTCGCAGTCGTAGACGCTGCCGCGCCAGCCGATGCTGACCAGGCTGTGACACATCACAGAATCGACGTTGGCTTTGTTGTGGGCGTCGGTGAGTTTGGTCATGTAGGCGTCGTATTGGCCGTCACGTTTGAGTGCGTGCTCGAAGCGTTTGATGGGCATGTTGGTGATCGTCCAGAGCGTGTTAAAGACGATGCCGAAGTGTTCGTGGAGGTATTTTTTGTAGTCGGCTTGCAGCGGTGCTTGTGCGGGGGGGAGGCTGTAGTCGATGGGGTTGTAGACAAGGTCCAGGCGGAGGCCGGAGTCGGGTTGGCCGTAGCCCAAGGCGTTGAGTTGTTTTAATACTTTGATCGATCCGTCGAAGACGCCGTTGCCGCGCTGCTTATCGACGTTGTCGCCGAGGTAGCACGGGAGGCTCGCGGAGACCTCGACCTTGTGTTCGGCGAGAAACGCGGGGACGTCTTGGTAGCCCGGCTCCAAAAGGATCGTGAGGTTGCAGCGGTCGATGATGTGCAGGTTTAGTCCACGCAGTGCGGCGACCAGCTCGCGGAAGTGCGGGTTCATCTCGGGGGCACCGCCGGTGAGGTCAACGACCTTGATGCCCAGTTCATCCTTGTACTGCTTGAGCCAGCCGAGGATCTGCTGCATGGTTGGCCAGGTCATGATCTCGGTGCGTTTTGGGCCGGCCTCGACGTGGCAGTGGTGGCAGGCGAGGTTGCACATCTTGCCGACGTTGATCTGCAGGGTGGTGATGGCCCGGCGGGTCAGGGTCTGGCCATCGGCGGCGAGACGGTCGGCAAACCCCCCGCCCCCGGATGGTGCCCCGGAAGTTGCCCCGGAAGTTGCCAGGGAAGTTGCCCCGGACGCCTCCCCGATTAAGGGCGAGGCGGAATCGACTTGCGGTAGTGGGATGCTCTGTGTCACGGCGGAGGATTCTAACGGCATACGGGTAAAACACCTATCCCTCGGCGAATATTCCGGCCCTTGGTGCCCCCCCCCACCATCTGCCCCCCCGATGTGGCCCGTGGGATCTGCTTCTTGGAAGCAGATCGCTGGGTGCCGATCCCCGGATGCCGATCCCCCGGATAACATCCGGGGCTTTATGAAAGGGATTTGGGCCTTGACGAACCACTATATCGGATTATGATGTAGCGTAACACGAGGTAGATGATGGATAATGCCTGGACGGCACAATTACGCAAGGGATTGGTGGAGTTGGCGGTGCTGGCTGCCCTGAACGGCGGGGAGGCGTATGGGTATCAACTGCTTGGGCGCATCAATGCGTTCCCGGGCTTGAACCTCAATGAGCCGACGGTTTATCCGCTGCTGGCAAGGCTGACCCGTGCGGGATATCTGACCGTCCGCAGCGGGCCGTCCCCGCATGGGCCGCCTCGGCGTTACTACTGTCTGACCGAGTCCGGGCGGGATCGACTCAAGCAGATGCGTACGCTCTGGCAAACCACCAACGAGAGTCTGACACAGCTCATCCAACAGGGGGACGAGTCTTGAACGCAAACACAAACGCACCCATGAACATGCAGTCGGAGATTTATGACGCCCGCAAGGCCCTGGGCGGTTACCTTGAGCGGACCGACCTGCTGCTCGCCCGCTCGGGGTTGTCGCGCAGCGAACGGGATGAGACGCTTGGGCAGATCTCGGAGCAGTTTTATGATTTGCTGGGTGTGCCGATCGAAGAGGCCGATCGGGAGTTGACCGAGAACGCGATCGCTGGATTGGCGCCAGAACGCGCGTTTGAACTCAACGACGTGATGAGCACCGGGCAAATCCTGCGGGCGACCTGGTATCGGTTCTGCATTGGCGGGATCGTACCGATCTTCCTCAATGACCACGGACGCAAGCGCGTCGTCTGGGGAGAATTGATCAAGGTGCTGGTATGGTTGGGCATCTTTATGTCCCTAGTGTTTGCGATCATAAACATGATGATGTTGGGCAGCCCTTCGTGGAGATGGATCGTGAGCGGAATCATGTTCGGCTTCATGCAGATAGGTATATGGCTACGCTTCAACTGGCTGTACCACCACACACCCGTGGAGGCGATGCCACGTGCCGAAGATTGGTCTGCTCCGCGTCTACATAAAATCAGATATGTATGGATATTGACCGTGGGTGGGCCTGCTTTTTTCGTCATCGCACTATTCCCAACGACCTACTGGCTGGTTTCGGCGATCTTAAATCGACCCGCCTGGCCGATTGATAATGGGTTGTTCGTCATCGTGTCCGTTAGTCTGGGTGTGCCTCTGTACCTGCTATCCATGTGGGATGGCTGGCGGAGACGGCGCAACACCCGGAGATTCCAGAACTGGGACAGGTCGGCCAACATGTAACGCTGTTTCAATCCAAGTGTTTTGAGCGAGGTACAATGGCTGCGCCGAGCTACTTAAAGGAGCCTCCCCATGCAGACGCGCCGACTGGGAAAGACCGATCTTGAGTTGTCCGTCATCGGGATGGGCGGGGTGGTGGTGATGCAGGAAGATCAGGCGGAGGCGGACCGGATGGTGGCGGAGGCGGTCGATGCGGGGATTACTTATTTCGATGTTGCGCCGCAGTACATGGATGCGCAGCAGCGGATGGGGCCGGCGTTGCAACCGTACCGTGACGGTGTGGCGTTGGCGTGTAAGACATTGGAGCGGACGGCTAAGGGGGTTCGGCGGGAATTGGATGATTCGCTGAGGAAGCTACGGACCGACCGCTTTGATCTTTATCAGATGCACGCGATCACAAGCGTCGATGAGGCGGAGCAGGTGCTAGGGCCGGGCGGCGCGATGGAGGCGTTTGCCGAGGCGAAACAGGCGGGCAAGGTGCGGTATATCGGGTTTAGCGCCCACGGGGAGGAGGCCGCGTTGCACCTGGTGGCGTCGGGGTTGTTTGACAGTGTGTTGTATCCACTGAATGTGGTGATGTTCGACCGTGGTGAGTTTGGGCCGGCGTTGGTGGATGCGGCGAATGAGCG